>CAMBIK010000102.1 GCA_945867435.1 Klebsiella pneumoniae | reverse complement strand
GAGGTCGTCATGGAAGCCGACGCCCATCCCTTCCACTACGAGGCGGGCGGTGCTGCGGTCATCAGTGGAGTGACGATTCGATTGGTACAGGGAGAACGCGGCGTACTCGATCCCGTGGCGGTGCGGGCGGCGGTGCGCGCACCGAATGTTCACCACGCCCCGGCGCGGCTGTTGTCGGTGGAGAACACATCCAATCGCGGCGGGGGAGCCGTCACCTCGGCGGACCGTTGCGCGGAGCTGGGGGCTGTCGCTCACGCCGCGGGTCTGCACGCTCACCTCGACGGCGCCCGGTTGTGGAACGCACACATCGCGACCGGAACCCCTCTTTCAGCCTTCGCCGCCCCGTTCGATGTGGTCAATGTGTGCTTCAGCAAGGGGCTCGGCGCTCCCGTGGGGTCGATGTGGACCGGTCCACGGGCGTTGGCGGAGCGCGCTCGGCGGATGCGCAAGATGCTCGGCGGCGGCATGCGTCAGGTCGGGATCCTGGCTGCAGCGGCTGACTATGCGCTGGACCATCATGTGGAGCGGCTCGCGGTAGACCACGCCCGCGCCCTGCGCCTCTGGGCGGCGCTCCGCGACTGTGGGTACGCCGTGGAGCCGGCCCCTGAGACGAACATCGTCTACTTCCGCGTGGCGGAGGCCCCCACGTTCACCGTTCGGCTCGCGGAAAGCGGCGTTCGCGCCATCGCCATCGCTGAGGACCGCGTGCGGCTCGTGACGCACCTCGATGTCGATGATGCCGGCGTGGACGAAGCGATCGAAGCGATGCGGCGGCTGGCGGAAGGGTGAAGGCGGCTCAGGGCCGCCGTGCCGCCCGTGCCGCCCGCGCTGCGAGCGCCGCCAAAAGTGCCCCTGCCCCGAGGTTCGCTACGGCACCGGCCGGCTCATCTTCCTCGTTCGAAGGGTTCTTCGCGCCGTTCGACTGGGCCGCATCCGCCGTGCCGGTGTCTTCTTCTTCGACAACCTCGTGGTCGGCGCAGTTCGCGGCTGCAGCACAGTCGTCGTCGCGACAATCGACCGCACCGTCGCCATCGTCATCCTCGCCGTTGTGACATTCGCCCGAGAAGGCGCCCTCCGCATCGGCCCCGCCCTTGGAGTGGGACCGCTCGTAGAACAAACAGCCGCCCAGGCTGAGAAGCAGCGGTAGGAGGAGGTCGGCGCGCATGGGCCTGGCTAATAGGAGCCGGGGTACTTGCGCCCCGACTGACAGAGGTAGCGCAAATCGGTGCTGCTGATGCTTCCGCAGTTCGCCTGCCCGTAGTACCGCAAATCGGTGCTGCTGATGCTGCCGTAGTTGCCCTGACAGTAATAGCGAAGGTCGGTGTTGCTGATGCTGCCACAGTTCGCCTGCCCGTAATAGCGCAAGTCCGTATTGCTGATGCTGCCGTAGTTGCCTTGGCAGTAATAGCGAAGGTCGGTGTTGCTGATGCTGCCACAGTTGCTGTCGCAGTAGTAGCGAAGGTCGGTGTTGCTGATGCTGCCACAGCTCGACGCGTGCGCTTGTGGCACGGTCGGAAGGGCGACTGGGGTGCAGGCCCCGAGGGCCAGGATGGCGACGAGAAGGGGTTTCATCGGCACAGGATATCAGCGGCGCGGGCCGGGCGGGGGCGCGGCGGTCACGATCGTGATGATCACGCCTTCAACGTCTCCATCGGCCTGGATCGTCCGATCGGCGCGCCCGAAGCCGCCGGAGCCGCTCTGGGGGCGGAAGCCCTTGCCGGGCGCGTCGGGCGCGGCACCCGCGTCGAGGCCGGCGGTGATCTGGTAGCTCAACCCTCGGGGAACATGGAACTCGAACGCCTGCCGCTCGTGGCCCTCGGCCTTGAACGCCTCCTCGACGATCGGGGAGCGGCCGGGGTTTGGCATCTGGGTCGCCGGGTCGAGGTCGGCTACGTTGAAGGCGGCGATATTAATCGCGACGCCCTCTAGTTTCAGGCCGCTGCTGACGATCTCCCCGCGCACCGCTACCATTTCCACTGGGGGCACATCGTCGGTAGCGCCCACGAGCGGGCCACGCGCACAACGCATCCCCACCGCGCTCCCTTCCACCACCGACAAGAAGCGGTTGGCGACCCTCATGTTCGTCGAATACGTGTTCCATCCCCCCCCTCTCAGCACATGCGTGTCCCCCGTGGGCGGACCGAGCGGGTCGGTTCGGACAGCGGCGTGAGCGTAGACCTGCATGTGGTAGCGGTCCGCGACGTATTCCCAGACGTTTCCTGCCATGTCCCGCAGGCCATACGGGCTCGTGTTTTTGGCCTCCGTCACGGCGTGCGCACCGGACTCGCAGAGGGTGGGACCTTGCGGGCCCAGCGACTGATGCGTACTGTTTGCGCAGCTTGGCGCCTCGTTGTTGCCCCATGGGTAGGCCCGGAGGTCGTCCTTGTCGCACCGGGAGGGGTCGGAGCCGAGCTCGCAGCCGCCCCGCGCCCCTTTCTCCCATTCCGCCTCGGTGGGGAGGCGCAAGCCCAGTCCTTCGCAGGTGGACTTCGCGATGTCCCAGGAAATCCCCTCCAAAGGGCGACCGTCGGCTGTCGCGTGTTCGTTCACCTCCAAGCAGTAGCCGGACACGTACACGATGTGAACCGGGCGCTCATCCCAGCCCGACTCGGGGGAGGCCGAGCCCATGAGGAAGGGGCCGGGACGCACGAAGCGTTCGTTCGCGGGGGTGATCTTGGCATCGTGGTCGTTGCAGTCGGCCTGGTCGATGGGCGTGGCGGGGCAGGCCCACGCATCGACAAATCCATCCCCGTCGGCATCGGAACACACGGCACCGTTGGCTGCTGGGGGCACAACGGCCGCCAACGCTTCGGACCAGCTGGAGGCGAGATCTTCCGGCCCCTGTTTTGGGGCTTTGCCGACCATCATGCGCGGCGGGGCGCGTGGCGCCTCGGGAGGCGCGGGGGGTTCGGAGCAGGCGAGGAGGCCCAGCGAGAGGAGAGTCGACCGCATGGCCGGCCCCGTATGCCAAGCGCCACGGGGGTGCATGACGGGCCGGTTACGAGCTGCATGTACTCAACGGGTCGATCACCATGATGTCGTATGTGTTCATTGCGTTGCTTTTGATCTCCCCGGCCTGGGCTGGCAAGAAAAAGGGTGAGCCACCGCCGGTTGCGCCCGTACCCGCCGCTCCTGCCATTGACCCGGCTTTCGAGGCGGATATCCGTCGCCTGCTCGAGGCCAGCGGCGCCGGAGCGCTGGGCGCGCAGGTCATGGAACAGATGCTGGTGGCGTTCCGGCCGATGGCCCCTGAGGTTCCCGAGTCGTTCTGGATCGAGCTGAAGGCTGAGATGGATCCAACCCAACTCGTCGAGCTGACCGTGCCGGTGTACGCCCGCCACCTGTCTCACGCAGACGTCAAGGATCTGCTCGTCTTCTACGAATCGCCGATCGGTCGGAAGATGCTCGTGGTGCAGCCCGCGATCACTGCTGATTCCATGGCCGTGGGCCAGGCGTGGGGCCAGGAGATCGGCGCTCGGGTGGTGCAAAGGCTCCAGGGTGGAACTGGGAAGTGAGCTGATACCGAACGTCCATGATCAGGCTCGCCGAGCTCGTCTCCCCGCTATTCCAAGTAGCCGAGCTGCCGGAGCATCTCCTCTTCCTCTGTGGACTTGGGCTTCGCCTTGGGCTTGGGTTTGGCCGCATCGTCCTTGAGTTGGGCGGCCATCCAGGTGCGGTAGGCGGCGGCGATGCGGTCGGCGTCGGCCTGGCGTCCGGGCAGCAGATTGAGCCTTTGGTTCGGGTCGGAGGCCAGCTCGTAGGCTTCGGTGGGCTTCCCGGCCACATCGACGAGAATCGTGAGCTGGTCTTCGCTGTATACCGCGACTCCTTGGTCTTCTCCCTGGCCGGTGACCGCGACCGTGAACGGCTGAGCGGCCTTCCCATCGCTCTCCACCATCGCACGGAGCGAAGCCCCCTTCAGCCCCGCCGCCTTCGGTAGCCCGGCATAATCGAGGATCGTGGGGAGTATGTCGAGGTGGGCGGTGCGCTCCCCGACCACTTTTCCGGCCGGGATTCGACCGGGAGCCCACACGACCAACGGGATGTGCAGGTCGTGATCGTACAGCGAGCCGTGGCAGAAATAACGGCCGTGATCGGTCATGCTCTCCCCGTGGTCGGCCGTGACGATCACCAGCGACTGCTCCGAAATCCCCTGGGCTTCGATCCAGTCCATTAGCTTTCCGAGGCGCTGGTCCACATAGGCCAATTCCGCGTCGTAACGGGCGACGTAATCGCGGCGTTGGAGTTGCCCTGGCTCCTCCACATAGGCGGGCACGAACGCGCCTGTGAGCTTTCCTTTGCCGGCCGCGACGGTCGCGAGATCGCCCTTCCACAGGGGATCCTCCTGAAAGGTGGTCGCGAATTCGGCGGGGGGGCGGTAGGGGCCGTGCGGGTCGAACAGGTGCGTCCACACAAAAGTGTTGTCGGGCAGGTGACGTTCGGACCAGGGCAGCAGGTCGTCGAACACCACATCCACACTGGTGTCGTTCGCGTGGTGGTAGAAGTAATGAAAGCCTTGGTTGAACCCATAATGGGCGCTCAACAGGAACTGGGCGACAAAGCCTCCGGTGACATAGCCGCCCTCGGCAAGTCGCTCGGCCATCGTGACTGCGCTGCTCGGCAGGGGCGGCAGGTTCTCGGTGATGCCGAGGCTCACGGGGTAGCGCGAGGTGACCAGCGAGGAGAGGGAGGGGCGGGTGTAGGGCGCTTGGGCGTAGTGTCGAGTGAACACGGCCCCTTCGGCCGCCATCTTAGCCAGGTTCGGAGTGGTTTCCCGAGAGTAGCCGTACAGCGAGGCGTGATCGGCGCGGAAGGTCTCGATGGTGACGAGGAAGATGTGGGGGAGCGGAAGCTGGCGGACGCGCGATTCCGCTTCGAGGCGTTCGAGGCGGATGGGGGAGAAGGCAAAGGTCAGCGCGGACGCAGCTTCGGGGGCATCGAACACCCACCGAACGCGCACGGTGTCGGTTCCGGCGGGGGCTGTCGCGCGAATCTCCACCGGCTGCGGCCCGGCCTGCTCGGTCTCCACGCGGTGGAGGGCGTAGTCCACAAGAGTCGTCCCCTGCAGGAACGCAATACCCACGGTGACCGGCATTTTTCGTGCCGCGCCCGGATCGAGGTGGGTCCGGAGCACCCAGGTTTCGCCAGGGAGTGCAGGCGCACCCTTGCTCACGAGGCTGCCCTCGGTGCCGGCCTGCACCGTGACATCCACGCGCGCCACGGGCTTCCCGGCCACCACGAAGTCGGTCCCCGGAACGAAAGCCGCCCCGCCGATGCGCATCGCGCTCCTCCAGCCGTCGGGCAGCCCGTTCCCCGCCTCGATATCGCCAAAGCCAAGGTTTTCGCCGCTGTCCAGGGTCAGCCCGGGGTTGGGCACCACGACGGCGGCGGAACGCACCACCAGTGGCGAGGAAGGAGCCGCCGCAAACGCCATGGAGATGGCGGCAAACGCTACGGCTGCGGCGGCGATGGAAGGGGTACGGACCATACTTCGGCCTTATCGGGACGCCATGCCGCTGCCCCCCTGCGACGCCGCCATTGCCGAGATTGTGACCACGCTGGACCAGGCGCTCGCTGAGCCCCGCCCCGGCCTTTCGCCCCGCCTACTTCGCCAGGGAGAGCGGGGATTGGGTTGGCGTTCGCGTCCGGGGTCGAGGCCGATGCACCTTGGCGGATGGGACCACGGTCGGATTTCGGCGCGACGGGTGGGACCGGATAGGCTGGAAGGCGTTCCTCGCGCACGAGTGGGCTCACTTACACCATACGGCCCACGTCAGCCGGTTTCCCGAGCCGTCGTAGGTGAACGCTTCACGACGATCGGCGTAGCTCGATCGCCCCACATAGGAGACGTAGCCGAGCGAGTTCCCATCGGTCTCGTAGGTGTATTCGACGGAGGATTCGGACTCGCCGTCGCCATCGATGTCATGAGCGTGATTGAGCTTGTTTCCGGCGGCGTCGTAGGTGGCGGTCCAACCCCAGGAGCCTGAGGCTTCTGCGTGGTCGAAGGCGAGTACGTTTCTCGCTCGTCCACGGGGCCGTGGATGCCGGAGTCAAAGGCGTACACGAGCAGGTTGCTGGCTTCATCGTAGGTGTAGGCTGTTCGATGCGACTCCCAAACTGGCATGGTCTGCCACCCGTTCCACGCTCAACGACCTGGGTACCTGAATCGGCGCAACCCCGGCGGCGAGCGCTTCCGCGAGCTGTCGCTGGCCCGCAGCAACGGTCACGGTCTCCGGAAGGGCTTCCCCGCCGAAGTAAATCGCAACTTCCGACTCCATTACGCCTGGTACGACGACCACGAGTCGCCCTGCCGCCACGTCGCGATGCAGCACCTCTACCGGTGCCGCCCCCACATAGAGCACCGGCTGCGGCCCGTTTCGGAGCACCAGCGCGGAAGGGTCCACGTCCAAAACGAGCAAGGTGCCGCCGCGAACCTCGGGGTGTTCGGCGCTCCAATCCGAGCGGTAGGGCACATCGAGCACGAAGGGTAGCGCCAAGACCAAATGAATCATCGGGCAAACTCCACATTGTCGATGCCCACCGCCCCCGAGGGTGCGCCGTGGGCTTCCCCGAAGTCCAGACGCACTTCGGCGAGGTGGGCGAGATCGATCTGAGACCCGACCGTGAAGTCGGCGAGGTTGATGCGTACGGTCACGAACTCGTTGGCCCAGCCGCGCCCATCCCCGTTTCCAAGCCGCGGGTAGGGGAAAGGGACGAGCGCCTGATCGGCGAATTCCACGGTGGACTCGACGCTATCCTGGTCCACGAGCGTCACCGCGAACGCCATAGGGCCGCCCCAGCGATCGGTCTCAGGGTGGCGGCTGCGCTGGGCAACAGAGAAGGAGATCGTGGTCCAGGGAGTGCTATCCGCGAGTGCCTCCGGCAGTGCCACCGCCCAGAACGGCGCGCTGCCCTCGCTCCAAGAGAAAACCGCGCCCTGCGCGTCGTCGCCCGGCAGCCCGTTGTGCGTCATGCCGTTCATCGGGTCGAGATCGGACCATGCGAGCACCTTGTCTCGGTCACGAAGATGTCCTTCTTCCAGGGTGTCGGCCGTGCAGGTGACGACGCCTCCGGAGCTCGCCACCGCAACATCGCTTTCGCTCTGGAAGTCGTCCAGCACGCCGTCGCCCCCCGTGGCGGCGTTGCGCCAGCCGGTCGCGACAATGTCGGCACTCGCAAAGGCGGGAGGGACGAAGCCGGCGTATTCGTTGCGGAAAACGTCGAGGAGGGCGTCGTCGCCGTCGAGCCAGGCGCGAGCCATGGCCAGACTGTACGCGCGCGCGATTACCTGAGCTTCTTCGCGCCCAATGAGCAAGGGCCCCTGCCCCTCCTGCTCAGCACAGCAGTTGAAGTCGTTGTGCGAGGCTCCGTGCACGTAGGCCGCCGCCTTGGGGCCGGTGCCCTTCTCCCAGATGCGAAAGAACTGCACCACCGGGGACTCCACGCCCCCCGTGACATCCCCATCCGCCGTGCCCGCGAGCAGCAGGTAGGGGCGGTCGTGTGGGTCCGAATCGTTGAGCGAGTTGAACACCGTGGGGGCGATGCTGGCAAGGAAGCGGATCGCCTCGGCGTCGTAGTTGTCGGGAACGAACTCCGCATCTGCGAGGCGGTCGAGGGCGCGAACGACGCCCTCGCCGCCCCGGGAATGCCCGATCCAGCCGATGCGAGTCGTGTCCACGAGGCCCACAAGGGCGCCGCCGCCGGGCTCGCCGAGGTTGCCGAGCAGCCAGTCCGTGTTGGCGAGCGTGCTTGTCGAGGCCGTTTCGATGCCCGGCTCGGTGTTGTTCTGGTGCGACATGACGACATACCCCCAGCTCGCCAGGTGCTCGCCGAGGTAGTCGTACCATGTGTATTCGTGGCCATTGCCGTGCGAGATCACCACCAGGGGGCGCGGCCCCAGGTCAGCCAGGTCGGCGGGCCACCACACGCGCTCGCCCAGATACCACCCACCGCTGACATCGTCGGTCTCCACGGCGTGCCGGCCGGGCTCGGTGAGGTCGCCCAAAATGGTCAAGCCCGCCGTTCCGAGGCCCTGGATGAGATCGCCCGGCCCAAGAAGTCCATCGCGATCCTGGTCTACGACCACGTCGTACTCGGCGAAGGTGCCGCCCGCGGCATCGGGCGTTGCCAAGGGGAGGGGGACCAAATCTCCTTCTGCCAAAGTGCCGCCTACGGGAGTGCCGGCCACGCCCACCAACGTGTCGTTTTTCGCCCACTCTTCCGGCGATTTGTGGGCCACGAGGTAGGCGTCGAACTCTCGACCGATCCGGTCCGGAAAGCGCGCTGGATCGAAGCCGAGCAGGACCGGTTCGCCTTCCCAAAAGCTTGTCGCCGACTGCCACATCGGCACCAGCGCGCGCGGCCGCCCTGCCAGCGGTGCGGGAGTGACCGAACGAACCTGGATCTTCGTGGCGCAGCCCTTCCCGGCGGAAACCACTACTTCGCCCTGCCCGACGCCCATGGCGCGAAGGTACACCTCCGCAGGTGCCTCCACCTCCGTCAGCGCGCTCCCGGCCGAGTCCACCACCTCTACCGCCCCGGACGTCGTGAGCTTCAGGGTGTCTGACCCCGAAAGGGCAAGGGGGTAGGAACGGAACAGGCCAACGGCGCCTGTCTCCAGCGTGAGGATCGCGCCTGCTTTTGCGCCGGTCTCCACCTCGGGAAGGCAGGAGCCGCCGGAGTCTGGCGGGGGAGGGCAACCGAGGAGGGAGAGCACGAGCGGGGCGAGCAGCACAGCGGAATGTAGCGCGGGATCAGCGGTGTGGCGGCGGTTCCCCACGGGCTGCTGCTCGCACCCAGTCCATGAGCCGCGACAATCAGAGTGGCCCCCCCGCACACGTCCACAGGTACGCCGCCCCCCCGCTCCCCAGCGCCAGCCGCCGGTCCCAGCACTCCCCCAGCGTTTTCGGGTACAGGGACCGCGTGAGCGCGGCGGTGTCAGGAAGCCGACGTGTGAGCGCTTCGTCGGTGAAGAGGATGGCGACGATTGGGTCGGTTGTCGACGCGAGCTCGCCCGCGCACGCATCCGAGGCGCGTGCGCAGCGCACATAGGGAAAATCCCCGGCGAGAAGCGTCCATGGGCGGGAGCTAGCGAAGTCGTAAATGCGGGCGCCGGCTGGCAGGGCGGAAGGTGCGGTCACTCGCAGTCGCTCCCAATCCCCCGGGTCGCTCGGCCCCCATCGTTCGGCGTTCCTCGGCGCGGGGGAAAACAGGCCGGGACCGGCGACACGCCAGGGCGAGGAGGGGAGGAGCACCGCCGCTAAAAGCACCCCGACCATCGCGCCCGGCCCGCCCAATAGCCGCACGCCACACGCCACCAGCACCGGCAGCACCACCGCTACGGGGACGAAATAGCGGTGTTGAAAGTACAGGTGCAACACCGGTTGTGCGATGGCGAGGAGCGGCACCAAGGGCAGCACCCACAAGCCGCGCCGCCGCGCCACCAACCCGATGCCCAGGGCCGCCAGCGCGGCAAGCCAGAGGGGGGAGGTGTCGGGGAACTCCATCGGTAGGGTGTCGGCGGCCCAAAGCCCCAGCCATCCCTGCCCGGGGGGGGGGCGCACGGAGGAGGCGATCTCGAGGAAGGAGGCGGGAAGGGTGTGGAGGGGGCGCCCGAGGGTCCACCCCGGAGTCATCGGCGCCACGTCGAGGCCGATGGACACCCGGGTGATCAGCTCTTCGACGGAGACCATGTGGCGCCCGCCAGATCCACCTACCCAGTTGGCCAACGGAAGAGCAGCCAGCAACGCCAATGTGGCACCGATGGCCCCCCACCGCCGCCGCCGCACCCGCCGCACCGCCCACACCGAGCAGACCCCCGCCGCGAGCGCGATCTCCGCCAAGACAAACGGGACCTGCTTCGACTCCAGTGTGAAGGCAAACCCGCTGGCGAGCGCGACCGGCACAGCCCACCGGAGCCGCCCCCGGATCAGCGCCACGGTCGCCGCGATCAGGAACAGGTCCAGGGCGGCTGCCAGCATGTACGGGGTGGTCTGCCGCCCGAGATCCGAGAGCGCCGGCAGCCGCAGGCAGATCACCATCCCAGCCAGGCCCGCCGTGCGGCCCGCCAGCTGACGCCCGAGTCCGTAGGCCGCCACCGAGGCGCCCACCGCTGCCGCCATGCTCAGCGCACAGCCCATGCGCGCCAGATCCTCCCCGTTCGATGAAAGTGCGGCGATGGCCCAAGGGTACCCCGGAAAGCGGTTTTCAGGCCAGAGGCTGGAGACGTCGCGAAAGAACGAGGCGGCCCCCAGGAAGTTCTCGTCGGCGTCCGGCCCGATCGGCGACCCGTTCGGGCTCAAGCGAAGCCAGGTTTGGGCGAGGGCGGGGAGGTGCAGCAGCAGGGCGAACAGCACCAGCAGGTGGTCGCCGGCCGGGCCGCGGAGGGCCATCCGCCAGCGAAAGGGGATGCGCCAGGCTAGCCGAGTCAGGGCCGCGCTTCGTTGGCCGGCGAACCAGACCAGCGCACCCAGGGCGCCCGAACCGAGCGCAATCGCCTCCCAGACTCGCATCGACCACCTGTTAACGGCAGACATGCTCTTCGCCGCGCTCTTGAACCTCGATGCCGCGGGTGCCGGTCCGGATGGCCTTGTTTCGGCAGCGGCCTGGGCCCGCATTCACGACGCGCTTCCCACACTGGCGCCTGCGGATCGCGGGTTGGACGCCGTGGCTTTGCGCGGTCCCAAGCACCCGAAGGCCCCGCGTCGAATCGAGCTTTCCGAGATCGACTCTACGACCGGGGCGACCCTCCTGCTCACGTACACCGGAACGCTGGAACGAGGCACACCTGTGCTCCGGGTCACCAGCACGCGCACAGACGGAAGCACGGAGGTCCTCGACCTCCGTGCCGGTGCGGGGGTGTTCGCGCTGGATGCGGCCGGCAGCTCCGAAACCGTCACGGCCGTTGCGACCGATGGCGACCGGGCGTTGTCCCTCGTTTACGTTGCGGCAGGAACGAAGCTCGCCCTCGATGCGCGCACGGTCGCCGCTGATGTCGTGATCTTCGGCGTGGCACCTGGCCGGATCCTTGCCCTTCCCACGTCTCGTCCCCAGTCCCTCCTTGGCTTCGACTTCCCGGTCACCCTTCGCAGTCCGGCTCCGCCGACACCCGCGGCTTGGGCGGTCCCCCCCCAGGCGGGATCCCGTGGCAAGGTGACGGTACGGGATGGCCACCTCGCGTTCTCCGATGGCACCCGTGCTCGTTTCTGGGGTATAAACCTGCTCAATGCGGCGTGCTACCCCTCCCACGAAGTCGCGGATGCCCTGGCGCTGCAACTTGCGGCCAACGGGTTCAACCTGGTCCGCCTGCATCACGCCGACTCCGACCGTGCGGGCGGCATCAACCCAAGCCGAACTTCCGCCTCGGACCCCTTGTTCCTCGACGAGGGGCTGGATCGTTTCGACTACCTGGTGTCGCGACTGGAAGCGGCGGGGATCTATGTGCTGCTGGAAACCGCCACCAGTCGCACCTTTACCGCGGCAGACGGAGTGAACGACCCCGGTCCGCTCATCCCGAGCGGTCACAAGGTGCTCCCTGCCTTCGCGCCGGCCTGGCGCAAGGCCTACTTCGATTGGGCCACCGCGTGGCTGGGCCGCACGAATCGCTACACCGGCAAGACCTACGCCGAGGATCCCGGCGTGGCGATGGTGGAGCTGGCCAACGAAAACTCGCTGGTCATGCTGTGGCTCACGGGGGGCCTGGAGCGGCTTCCCGAGGTGCATCGCGCCGAGTTGGCTCGCCAGTGGAATGGATTCGTTGCCGAGCGCTACAAGGACGACGCGGCGATCGCCCGTGCGTGGTCAGGCAGCGTGAATCCGGGTTTGCGTCCATTGGAAACGCTGGGACGGGTGGCGCGCGCCCCCTCCGGCCAGGGCACCTTCGCCCAGTGGCCCACGGCTAGGGTCGCTGACTTGTACGACTTCTACCTTGGTTTGGAGACTCGATTCTACGATGACCTCGCTGCCCATGTGCGCGGCCTGGGCTTCACCCAGCCCCTCGTGCCCGGCATCACCTACGACACGCCCGCTGTGGCCCAGACCATGGCGCGCTTCGACGTGGTGGATGCCCACATCGAGTGGGACATCTCCTCCAGCGGGCTTTTGCGCAACGAATCCATCGTCGGGCATCCCCGCAGTCAGAACTTGATCGAGCGGATGCGCGTGGCGCAGGTCGGTAAGCCGATGATGCTCTCCGAGTTCAACGAGGCCTTTCCGAACGATCATCAGGCCGAGGCGCCGCTGTTGTGGGCCTCGCTCGCGTCGGTGCAGGATTGGGATGCGCTGGTCTGGCTGAACTACACCAACGGGCCGATCACGGAAGGACCGGGACCGGTCGGTTCGTTCTCCGAACTACGGTTCGCCACGGTGAAATGGGCGCAGATGGCGGCCGCGTCGGGCCTGTTCCGCAGCGCGAGCGTTCCTGCTGCGATCGGCCTGCTGCCGATGTGGCGGAGCCTTGCGGCGGTCAAGGCGGAGACCGTGGAGCAGGATCGCCCGTCTTGGCCGGAGCTGCGGGACGTGTCCACGCTTCTGGGCGCCCGGTTGCGCGAAGCCTACGGGGGAAGCGCGCCCGTGCCGGTGCCGGGTCAGGCCTCCGAAGCGCTTGGGTGGTGGCCGGGTGCAGAACGGTTCATCGTGCAGACCGACAGCCTCGAAGCCGTGCTGGCCGACCACGCCCTGGCCGGGCGGGCCGGGGTCGGCGAGGGGTCCGGCCCGACGCATGCCGCCCACCTCGATCCCAAACTCGATGGCTTTGCGGCGGTGAGTCTGCTGTGCTTGGAGGGTGGGCTGGAGCGATGCCGCTCCGGTTTGTTGACCGTAGCCGGGCAGATGGAGAGCCGTGGCATGAAGCGCATCGGAGGTGGCAGTACGATCCTGGAGAATGGGGCGGGGAGCGTTGTGGTCGGCCGGCCGGCGGGAAAGCTGCGCTTTGCGTGGCCGCGCCAGCCCGAGGTCCGAGCCCTGGGGAGCGAAGGCGAGTCGGGCCCGCCGCTTTCCGTGGTCGCCGATGGCAAGGGATGGTGGTCGGTGGACATGGCCACGGCGGGGAACACCATCTGGTGGACGGTGCGGGGATAGTCTTGAGAAATGCTCCCCCTCCTGGTTGCCTGCGCGCTCGATGACACCGCGGTTCCCTTCGACCCGGTGGCCTTTGCCTCCGAGGCCGGCCCCTACCTTGTCGGCCACATCCAACGCGAAGTGACCTACGCGGACACCTCCGGCGAGGAGCGCACGCTGCGCACGTCGGTCTGGTATCCGACGTACGAGACGGTCGGCTTCCCAGCCCAGTACCTGTTCTCTCAGTCGAAGACGGCGCTGGAGGATGTGCCCGCTGCGGACGACGCCGAGTTTCCGGTCGTGGTGTTCTCGCATGGTCACCAGGCCTATGCCGAGGCCAGCTCCTTCCTGGCCGAGCACCTCGCTTCCCA
>CAMBIK010000101.1 GCA_945867435.1 Klebsiella pneumoniae | reverse complement strand
GGGTTCGCCAGCTTCAACGAGCTGCGTGCGCTGCGGGTCCGCGGCATGCACCGCCGACTGCTACGCGCCGACCGGCTCGCTCTCACCGACGCCGACGACCCAGCCGCAAGGTTCTACGCCGACCTCGACCCGTTGGCGTTGCGCTCCCTCCACCCGATGCAGGTGAGCCGCCTCATCGCCGACCGCCAGCTCGCTGGCTACCTCATCCCCAACCTCGGCGACCGGGTTGAGATGGCGCACGGCATCGAGGGGCGCCTGCCTTTCCTCGACACCCGCCTGCGCGCGGCTGTGGAGACGATCCCACCGGAGCATCACCTCGATCTGGCGAACTTGCGCGAAAAGCGGCTGCTCCATGAGGCTTTTCCCGACATGATTCCTCCGGGTGCCGGGACCCTACACAAGCACCCGTTCCTCGCGCCTGGCTGGTCGGAGGTATCCCAGACGAAATTGGGACGTGCTTTGTTCGAAGCGCACCTCTCGCCTACGGCGATTCGGGACGCGGGCATTTTTCGTGCGCTGCCGCTCCGGGTGCTCCGCACAGTCTGGCCGTGGTTGCCCCGCGCTTCCAACCTGCGCCGGCAGCTGGACATCCTGCTGGGCTCTGCGCTCGGCGTGCAAGTGTTGCACGCTCGCTTCGTGGCGCAGACCATCCCGTCCGACCCGGAGTTTCCGCTGGACCCGCGCGGCTAAACCACGTCGTCCAAGTGTTTGCAGGCCTCCGTGTGGCGGGCCACCGCAGCCTCGATGTCGGCACCGTACCGCCCCTGCGCCATCCGTAGGAACATGCGAGTCACATAGAACACGACCAACGGGGAAGAACTAGCCTCCTTGACGCTCACGCCTCCGTCGCCCGTTGCCCAGTGCCCGAACGCGCCGACCAACCCCGAGCCCAGAAACAGTCCCATCCAGCGCCAATCGCCTGCTCCCAACGCGGCGAGGGGTCCACCGTAGAACATCGCGAAGCTGACCGCGTGGATCGCCAGGTTCGCGGGCTTTCGGTGGCGGAGCACAAAAACATCCCAGGGAGCCAGCACCGGAGAGTTCATCCTCTTTCCTAACCTGATACGCCCTGCGGATGTCGCTTTATGGAATGTTGGCAGGCAAGGGCGCTAGCGGGTTTGGGTACGGCTCGACGGCCGAGGAAGTAACGGAGGGCCTGGACCTCTCGGGTCGCAGGTATGTGGTCACCGGGGCGAACTCAGGCATCGGGCTGGAGACTGTGCGTGTGCTTGGAATGCGCGGGGCGACCGTCGTGACGCTCGCGCGCACCGCCGAGAAGGCGGCCGAGGCTGTGAAGGGCATGCCTGGGGTCTTTGTGCCGGTTGCTTGCGAGCTCTCGGAGCCCGACTCCGTGCGCGCTGCGGTGGCTGCGGTGCTTGGGCAGGGTGCGCCCCTCGATGGGGTGCTGTGCAACGCGGGCATCATGGCCCTTCCCAGCTTGGAGCAGAAGCTAGGCTACGAGCTTCAGTTCTTCACGAACCACGTGGGTCACTTCATCCTGGTGAACGGCCTCGCGGAGGCGTTGAAGCCCGCCGGGCGCGTGGTCATGCTGAGCAGCGCCGCGCACAAAGGGGCGCCTGCGGCAGGCATCGAGTTGGACAACCTGTCGGGCGCTCGCAGCTACTCACCCTGGGGCGCGTACGGTCAGTCGAAGATGGCCAATTTGCTGTTCGCGCGCGAGCTCGGGCGTCGCTGGGCTGGCACCGGGCGGGTGGCCAACGCGGTCCATCCAGGCGTGATCGACACCAACCTCACCCGCCACATGGCAGCCCCGATGCGGGTGCTGTGGTCCCTGTCTGGGCCGTTGTTCCTCAAGACCATCCCGCAAGGCGCATCCACCCAGGTGTGGGCCCTGGTTCACCCGACCGCTGCGAACCTCCAGGGGGAGTACCTCGCGGATTGTAATGTTGCGACCTCCAGCGCCCTGGGCCGCGATGCGGCGCTTGCGCTGCGGCTCTGGGAGGAAACGGAGCGCTTGATTGCTTCAATTGCCACCGGGTAGAGCCGGGCAGATTCAGCTCGGCGCGCTGGATTTGGTGAGCGGAGCCGCGCGATCCTGAGGTGGTCATGAGCGCCGTACACCCGCCGCTGGCGCCCACCGCCCGCATGTGAGAAGCTTCGCGCGTGCTCGGCTCGTTCCTCATCACGCTGTTCGGCGCCGGCGACGGTCTGCAGCATGCCGCGGTCTTTGCGCTCGCGACCGGGCCGGACGGACTGCTCTACGTGGGCACCGAGGCGGGGGTGGAACGCTTCGACGGGCAGTCGTTTTCGCCGGTGCCCGGTCCGGTTGGCGGGGGAGACCCGACGGTCCTCGCGCTGATCTGGCACGAGGGGGCTCTGTGGGCCCAGTCCAGCAGCGGAGTCTGGCGGTCGAAGTCGGGAAAGGTGGAGTTCGTTTCTTCGGGGATGGTCAGCTCGCCGGTCGCAGGCTTCTCGATCGGGCCGGAGGGTTCGCTATGGCTGGCGAACGAAGCAGGCGTGTGGACTGCGGGTCCGGATGGTCTGGTCGAGGTGTGGCCCGATGTGCCCTGGCGGCCCACCGCGGTCCTGCCCGACGCGAACGGTGCCTGGGTGGGCTCGGTCGAGGGATTATGGCGGGTCGATAAGGGGAAGGAGCCGGAGCGACGGTCTGCAGAGTCGGTGCGTGCGCTCCTTGAGGTGGTCGGGCGCGTGGTGGTGGGGAGGGAAGATGGGATCTTCTACGACGACGGCACGCCCGTGGGCGCGCCCGCTTGCTACGTCACGGGGCTGGCAAGCCTTCCGGATGAGCGACTGGTGGCGAGCTGTGGCGATGGCGCCCGCCTTCAAATGGCGGAAGGATGGGAGATCCTGAACGAGGGCAACGGGCTGCCTGGACCTGTCGCTCGCGATGTTCTGGTCGATGCCGAGGGCAACCTCTGGTTTGCAGCGTGGCGACGAGGCCTGGCCCGCCTCACCGAGCCGGGGCTGCGCTTGTGGGGCGACGAGCAGCACCAGATCGCGCCCCTGGTGGACCTTGTGGTCCGCGAAGGGGAGCTGCTCCTCTCCGGGTTCGGCGGGGCCCGCATCGTCGCCCCCGACCGCACCGTTCGGACTCTGCCGCCGATCGAGCCGGGGAACGACTTCCTCTGGCTCGACAAGGATGCGACTGGCGCTCCCGTCGCCTCGACCCGCACGGCGATCTGGACGCTCCGGAACGACCGGTGGGAAGTCTCCTCGGAGCTGCGGTTCTCCTCCGCCCCGACGCGCGACTCCGAAAATCGGCTGTGGACGCAAGATGCGAAGGACTTGGTCACGCACGATGGTGCGTTGCGTTGGCCGCTGCCGGCGGATGTCGTGGTGCCCTCGCCCCGCCCGGCGCGTGCGGGGGGGGTCTACCTGTTGGGCGTTACCCTCCTGTGGCGACTGGATGAGACGGGCGCACATGAGGTTGTGGACACCCCACCTGATTGCGGGTCCAACGGGGTCGTGGAGGATGTAGGCACCGATCTCTGGGTTGCCTGCGGCTCCGGGGCATGGAAGCGAATGGGGGAAGCTTGGGTCCGGTCCAACAGCTTGGCCCCCGGCGAGGCGGTGCTCGCCGACCTTGTGCGTGGCGAAAGCCTCTGGGTTGCAACGCGGACTCGTCTGGTCCGGATCTCGCCGGACCCGTGGGTGTTCGACCTTCCAAAGTTCCTCCCCAATGCGGGCTTCCTAAGCAACCGCATGTTGGCGCATTTTGGCGATTGGATGGTGGCGAACACGTCCGATGGCGTGCTCTGGATCGATCCAGCCTCGTTGGACCGCCCTCGTCCGGTCCCGACTGCCATCGTGAGGGGTGTCGAGTCGCGAGGCCGTCCGCTTCTGCCGCCCTACCGATTGGGGGAGGAAGATGGCTGGATGCGGGTCCTGCTTGGGGCCGGGCGGCTGGGGGATCCTGTGCTTTCCCGATGGCGGTGGCGGCTTGATGGGGGAGCGTGGTCGGAGTCCATCGGGGACGGGGTCGCCACAGTGGCGGATATCGCATCGGGGGAACACCGCTTCGAAGCTCAGGCGTCCGTGGTGGGCGGCGCGTGGTCTGAGGTTGCGGCGCTCGATTTGTCGCGAGCAACCCCTTGGCATCGTCGGGTCGAGCTGCACGTTGCGCTGGGCCTGACGGCGGTGGCGGTGGCAGGGGCTGTGTGGCGTGACCGCCGAGCGCGTCGCTGGCGAGATCAGGAACATCGCCGTGAGCAGGACCGGTTGATGCGCATCTTCGGGCTGTATGTGTCGCCCGCGGTGGCCGAGCAGGCGATGCGCGGCACGCTTTCCACGCGCGGAGAGCTCTGTGAGGTCACGGTGCTGTTCTTCGACCTTCGGGATTTCACCGCCATGTCCGAGACGATGGAGCCGCACGCCCTGGTCGAGGTGCTGAACGTGTGGCTGGGGGCGATGGTGCCTCTGGTGGAGGAAGAAGGCGGGATCGTCAACAAGTTCGTCGGGGACTCGGTGGTGGCGATCTTCGGGGCGCCGATCGAGCGTGCGGACCACGCCGAGCGGGGCGTCCGGGCTGCAGTTCGTATGGCGCGCGCCACGGAGGCGGTGGGACGGCGCTTCGGTCGCACGATTGCCGGGAGTGCGGGACTGAACACTGGGCGCGTCGTGGCCGGTCCCATTGGGGCGGACTCGCGAAAGGAGTACACCGTGATCGGCGATACGGTGAACGTGGCCGCTCGAGTGGAAGGGCTCACTCGCTCTCTCGGCGCGACCGTGCTTATCACAGACGCGACGGCGCGGGGGCTGTCGGACCGCAGTGGCCTGGAGGATGCCGGTCAGCATCGGGTGAAGGGCGTGAGCTCGCTGGTGCAGGTCTGGCGCGTGGCGTGACAGGGTTGGTGAGGGTTGGAAGCGGGCCCGCGGTACGGATATGATTTATTGCGATGCCCCATCTCCTCTTCACCCATGGCGGTCGGACCCGGTCCATCCCTCTCGCGGCCGCCACGCTGGTCGGCCGCGAGTCGGGATGCCTGGCGTGGGTCGAGGATCCGGCGGTGCCCCTCCATTGGTTGGAACTTCGCTGGGGCGAGACTGGCTGGGCGTGGCGGCCGCTCGGTGCCGAGGAACGAACGCGGGGCACAGGGAAGTCTCTCGGCAATGGCTGGCGCGCTCTGAGCGTTTCTGAGGGGCGAGGCACTCGCATCACCATCGGAAGCGTGGCTGTGGAGCTGGTTTCAGACGGGCCGCCCGTCCCCTTCCTCTGGGACCTGATAGCGCAGCAGGCCATCGAGGGGGAGGCGATGGATGCCTTCGTCGAGGTGCGCGGGGATGTGCTGATCCCGCTCGCCGCCGAGGGCGATCCCACCTTTGCGCTGCGCGATGGGGCTACCTGGCTGCACGAGGGGGTTGGCGGCCGCCGCGTGTTGCGCGCGCATGTGCCCCACGTGCCGCCCCCCACGCGTGAGGCCACCGTGGACCTGCGGGTGGGAGGCGTGGTCGCGGAGGTGAATCCGGACTCTCATTCGCTGCTCTTGCTCCAAGGGCGGAGGTCGGTGGAGGTCACTGGCGCCTGCGTGCTTTCGCTTGCGGTCTACGCCGGGCTCGGCCCGGGGGAAGCCGGCTGGCTCACCACCGTGGATGCGTGGTGCCGATGGGTTGGGCTCGGTGGATTGCCCGACGCTGGTGTCGATGCAGTCACCTCCCATCGCGGGCGGCTCCGCCGGGTCCTCGACAAGGCGGGGGTGGCCGGACTGACTGGCATGGTGGAACGTCGGCGAGTCGGTACCGGCTTTCAGACCCGGGTCGGTCCCGGGTTCGACCGCGTGGTCGTGGTTCGGTAGCGCTGCCGGACTACCCCCGCTCGCTCACCCCGGCGCTGGCAAAGGTGGCCATCTCCCTCATGACCTTACTGGCGAGCCGAAGGGTGTCGATCGCGAGGATGGCCCCCGTGCCTTCGCCCAGGCGCAGCTCCAGATCGTGGATCGGCTCCTTTCCCAGCATCCGGGCCATCGCCCAATGCCCGTTCTCGGCGCTCTTGTGGGAGACCACCACATAGGGCAGCACGTCGCGGGTCAGGACGCTGGCGAGCATGCCTCCCGCTGTGGAGATGAACCCATCCAGGATGACCGGAACGCCTCGTGCGGCCCCGCCGATGCACAAGCCGGCGATGGCCGCGATCTCCAGCCCGCCCACGGCGGCGAGGATGCCGATGGCGTCGTCCCGTTCGGGGCGGTGAAGCGCGATCGCGGTGTCGATGGCGGCGACCTTGCGCGCCAGACAGGCGTCGTCGGCCCCGGTACCGCGCCCCGCGGTGAGCTTCCCGGGCATCCCGGCTACCACTGAAAGGCAGGCTGCGGCGGATGTGGTGTTGCCGATGCCCATTTCCCCGGCTCCCAGCACGTCCACGCCTTCGTTTGCGGCTTCGTCGGCCAGCGCCATGCCGAGCCTCACGGCCGCCTCGGCTTCGCTGCGGGACATCGCGGCTTCCACAACCATGTTCCCCGTTCCGGCCCGCACCTTCCGCCCTTGAAACCGTGCGTGTTCGGTGTCTTGGCACGCCGACAGATCGCCTGCGACACCCGCATCCACCACCCACAAGTCCACCCCGTGATGCCGCGCGAACACGTTCACCGCGGCCCCCCCGGCCAGGAAGTTCAGCACCATCTGCACGGTCACCGCGCTCGGGTAGGGCGAAACGCCCGCGGCGGTCACGCCATGATCCCCGGCGAAGGTGATGAGCCTCGGCCTCGCGATGGGCTTTGGGGGGAAGCCGGTGGTTTCGCACCACCAGGCCCCGAGGTGCTCCAGCTTGCCCAGGCTCCCCTGCGGCTTGGTGAGGCTGTCCAGGTGCTGGCGAGCAGCGGCTGTCACGTCGGCGTCGGGAGGGCGGATGGGGGGAAGTTCCATGCCCGCGCAGCTAATCCCCGGCGAGGAAGTCCGCGACCGCCGCATGGCCTGCTTTCGATAGGTGGTAATCGCCTTCCTGAAAGTTGGCAGGATCGGACAACGCCGGTTGAAGGTCGATGAAGTTGGTGCCCGCGAACGCCGCGGCGGTCGCATCCCGAACCGTGGAGTCCGACCAGGGTGTGCCCGGCAGTCCGAGCGGGGACTGCGCGGCCCGCGCCTCCGAAGTGGCCGCATCTGCGGGGAGGTAGGCCACGCGCATGGCCACCTCGGGCCAGGCGCTGCGGAGCGCGTCGAAAGCGGTCCGAAACTCAAGGGCCAATGCTGGGTCTGTGGAGGCGGCTGCGGGGGGCGGCTGCCGGAAGATCATGAGCGACGGGTAGGCCAGTATGTGGAGCTGGGCGAGGGGGCTGGACCAGAAGCTTGCTCCCACCGAATGCCCGTGCGTCGCCGATCCCAACCATCCCCCCCGCACCACATACCGCTCCCCGGCCGGTCGCATTCCCTCCTCCCAGTCGTTGGCTTGGTTCAAGACCACGAGCAGGGATGGAGGGTGGTGGGAGGCGATCACCTCGCCCGCGTGCTGCAGTGCATCGACCACGCCGTGCCCGGGCACCCCCGCGTTGAGCCATCCTAGCCGTGCTGCGAACGTCTCGTCGTCCTCAACGCCGAAGCCAAGCACCTGGGAGTCGCCTACCACCAACCCCCGGTCGCCCAGGGGAAGCCGAAGGCCCTGGGAGCCCGTTCGCACCGTGTAGATCGAGCCATCGACACGTCGCAGTCGCGCAGTCGCGTTGGCCTGCAGCCGGGTCTGCCCCTCGCGCATCTCGAACACGTCGAGCTGCGGAAAAGCGTTGCCATCCACGACGCGGAGCATGGCTTCGGACAGTCCGCAGGCCAGGCCCAGAGCGGCGATGGGGAGCCCGATGCGGAGGGAGAGCGGCAAGGGGAGGGGTGCCTCGCTCACCGCTGTGGGCCGAGCCGGTCGGCCAAGGCGCTGGCCAGCACGGTGGTTCCCGCTTCGTCCGGGTGACCTTCGTCGAAGAAGAGCGCCTCGCGCACGGCGGGTTCGTCCTCAAAAAGGGCGTAGATCGTGGCGTCGAGCCCCTGTGCGGACCACGGCACATCCAGCCACACCTTGCCGGTCTCCTGGTCCACCACCACGGCCCGGTCCCCGCGATGCACCAGCACTTCGCCCTTTCCCTGCTGGGCGGCGCGAAAAACGTCCGTCAGTTCGATCACGTCTACGCCGGGCAGCCGCTCGCGGATCCCTCTCGCTTCGCTGCCGTAGACCGTAGCCCCGTGAGCATCGAACGTGGAGATCGGAGGGAGCACCACTAGAAGCCGAGCGCGGGTCGCCGCAGCGCAGTCGCGGGCGCCTGTTGCCAACGCCTGTGCGCCACCCGGCCCCACTGGGCGCCGCATCCAGACGACCACGTCGGGGGCGAGGGCTGGAGCCTTGGCCATGCAGAAGCCGCGCATCGCCTCACTGAAGGCGGATGGAACACCCGCATTCAGCACTTCGGTGGGCATGCCGCGGCCACGAAGCTCCGCCTCCAGCTTCACGGTCCAGGTGTCTTCGGCCTCCAGACCCCAACCGTGGGCGACGGATTCGCCGATCACGAGGATCCGCTGGGTACCCTTCACCTTTGCGCCGGTTTCCGGCCCGCGAAGGCGCAGGGAGTTGGTGCTCAGGTGGTACACGCGGCTGCGGCCGACCCGCGTGAGCCAGGTGCGGGCCCGCATCGCTTCGTTCATTTCGTGCGGACGGTCGATGACGTGAACGGTCGCCTCGGCGAGTCCGGGAATAAGCCACGGATACCCGCCGATCTCGCTCCACGGTTCCAGCACCGGGTCGGACTGGCCTCGGTGCGTGGCCAGCCACCCGGCCGTCGCGATTCCAGCGAGCACGATGAGCCCGGCGGCGGCGTGGTAAGGGCGCATCAGAGCACCGGGTAGTTACGGGCGAGCAAGTCGAATTCAGGGAGGAGGACCAGCGCCGCCACCACGGTCAACACGGCGATGAGCACGGCACCGCCCAGCCAGAGGGCGACCGACCGGGTGGGTGAGGGGTGGGGCACAGGGTGAGCATACACCCTCCTGGGGACCAAGCCTGGCACCGGCCGCTCAGACCGCCGCGGCGATCGCGGGGGAACGCAGCTCCACTCGGGTTTCTCCGGGACCACGGATCCGGCGCAGGAGCCCCGCGATCATCAGTTGGCGGTCCACCGAAGGTTCTTCGATGACGGGTTCGCCTTGCATCAGCGTGTAAAGGCGGTCGGCCACGTCGGGGCTGGTCATGGCCCCCTGAACCGCCGTACGTAGCTCATCGCCCACAGCGCCCATCGACCGCAGCATTTCCTCTGGAAACGCTGGGAAAGCACCGTTCGCCGCGCCATGACCGAGCGCATCTACCAGCGCGGGCACGCCGCCCGAGAAGCGGGCCGCCCGTTCCAGCAGCCGCGGCGGAATGGCGCCGACGTGCATCACTAAAGCCGCCGCCGCCTCCGCCTCACCGAAGTCGGTCAGGTCCACCCGAACGGCCCCACCGACATCCAACGCCGGGGTCTCGACGGAACCGGCAAGCAGAATGGTGCAACGACGATGATCTCGCGCTCGCTCTGCGTAGTGAGCCCAGACCTGGGCCAGGTCCTGAAGCACCTCGACCGGCAGCGATTCGCAGCAATGGGCGAGGAGCGCGACGGGGTAGGGGGCCTGGGTGTGAGCTTCGTCCAGGAGTCGTTCCGCCGCGTGGTAGAAGCCGCGACGGTCCCCCACCAGCGGAAGCGGCTGCTGCTGCCACTTGATGTTCGCCAGGTCGGCCGTGACCCGCAGGATGAAGTTCCAGGCTTCGGCCGGTTGGCGGCCACGAAGGGGGCGAAACGATACCGTGCGGCAGCCGATCGCGGGCTCTCCCACCGCCAGATCCAGCGCGATGTCTTCCAAAAAGCCCTGTGGAGCGGTCCATCTCGGCGTGAGCATGGCTACCGGCTCCAGCCGGCGCAGGTTGGTGCGAACGCGGCGTGCGGTGCGGGCGCGGACCGCGGCCTCGGTGTGTACGCCCTCAGGATCGAACGTGGCTTCCCTACGTTCGTGCCATACCTCAAGCCTACGTTCGTTTCGGTTCACAGGAGCAGGCTACGAAGAATCTCTTGTCATGTCAAGAGAATGGGTGCGTTAGGACTAAAAAGATGTCCACCGGAGCCCCGCCCGTCCTCGGCAACCCGCGCAGGCTGGTGCGGATCCTGGAAGCGGTGGCTGGTGGCGTGCGTCGCCCCGCTTCGCTCGCTCGCCTGCTGGATGTCGAAGGTCGCGTGATCCGCAGCTACCTGGGCCACGCAGAATGGGTAGGGCTCCTCAAGAATGCCGCCGAACCGCACCTGACCCGGTCAGGGCTCGACTATGTCTACTCCGGTTCCCGCCGGGCCCAGGCTTTGGCGTTGGCGGTGCGGGACCACCCTGTGCTCGGCGCAGGTGCCACGGTGGAACGCGTGGCGGAGATCCTGGTGGATGAGGGCCTCGCCGGCTCGGAAGGCACGGCCAGGAGGGATGCCCGGGCGATCTTCCGACTGATCGATCCCGCACGGAAGGTGCGTGCGAAGTCCGCAAGTTGCGAGCAGATCCCTCTGGGGTTCGGGGGAGCGGTCGATGCGCGCCCGCCCACCATCGAGCGCGAGCCGGGGGAAGACAGTCTTGATGTGTATGTGCTGGTGCTACGCGCCTTGTTGGACTCGGGTGAACTTCGGCTGAACACGCTTCGCGGCGTGCTGGACGAGTCGGGAGCGGGAGAAGCCGGGCTGGGTAGCTATGTGGCCTTGGCGCTTCGCCGTGGTGACGCCGAGCGGCGAGGTGACACCCTCGTCGTGACTCATGGCGCCCTCGCAAGGGCCGATCTGGCCGAAAGCGTCGTGTCCGTCGGGCTCTCCGACCCCGACTTCCGCGCATGGCTTGCCGGGCCGGAACAGCCGGGGACCGAAGCCCGTCGATGCGCGCGCTGGGGGCGGCGGTTGTTCGGGCAGGAATCGGCGGATACCGCTCTTCCACGTCTGCTCTTCGGTCGGTCGCTCGCCAGCGTTCCGGCTGCAGGGGCAGCGGGGGGCCCGCTTCCGACCCACCCCGGAGCGTTTCTCGACGTGGTGGTGGAACCGGGGTTGGTTTTGGCGTTTCCGGAATCGTTGGCCTGTCTGTCGGGGGGGGTCGCCTGGGTCCATCAGGCCTGGCGGCGGGTGGTGCAGAACCCCGCTGCGGTGCGCGTGCCCGGGCCGTTGGATGCCCGCATGGTCGTTCACGGCGGTCTGCTTCCTCCCGGCGAGCCGCCCCCGCGGAACATCCCCGATATGCTCAGTCTGCGCCTTCGCGCGGTGCGCACCGTGCCCGCCTTCGCGCTCCTCACGGCGGCCGGCCTGCTTCATCGTCGGCGCACGCTCCGGCTTCGTCAGCGAGGCGATGCCTTGATCGTAGAACGTCCGGGCCGTGCGGATCTGGCATGGGCCGACCTGTTGAGGAGACTGGCTCGCTCACGCGGGTGGTCGCTCTGTCCGGTGGCCTCGTCCTCGGGCTGGCGGCGTCTGCTGGAGACCGCCGAAGCGCTGGGACTGATGACCCGCCTGCCGGGCGATGGCTGGACCGTCGACGAAACCCTCTTCTGGCGGCTCGGAACGGACCCCGAGCACCACGCTTTGCATGACCGCCTCGGCCCGCTTGCGGACCTATTGGAGGTCGCATGCGACGGCCCGTGAGCGCGCGAGGGCGCCCGACGCCCCTCCACGAGGCGGGGAACGTGTTTCTGTACGACCCGCACGCGTTCCTCGGCGAAGCCGAAGGGTGGGTCGGCGGAGACGCTACCCAGCTCGGCTCGGTGCGCGGCCGTCTTTTCCGGGGTCCGCGGGGGCGGCTGGGGTTGGTGCCCGAGGCAGGTGCGCCGCTGGTGCGGGGCCGTCTGGTCGACGTGCCTGCCGCCCAGCTCCCGGTGCTCGACTTCCTGCTCGGGGGGGTCGGGGGCGGACTCAAGCGGCAAGCGGTCGATGTGGTCGTGAGCCTGCGCATCGTGCGCGCCACGGCCTGGGTGTTGACCGATAGCATCGGCTGGAAGTCGGTAAAGCAGGAGCGCACATGACAAACGATGCCGTGAACTGGTTACCCTGGGGAGAAGCTGCGTTTGCCAAGGCACGTGCCGAGGGCAAGCCGATCCTGCTGCACATCGGAGCCACCTGGTGCCATTGGTGCCATGTGATGGACGAGGGCACCTACCCCAACCCCCGCGTGACCCAGCTCATCCGAGACCGCTTCGTGGCGGTGCGGGTGGATACCGATCACCGGCCAGACGTGAACGACAGGTACAACCAGGGGGGTTGGCCGACGTGCGCCGTGCTCGATGCCGAGGGCGAGGTGCTGGTCGGTCGGCTTTACATGCCCGCGCACGAGCTGATTCCCCTGCTTGAAAGCTGCTCGGCGCCCGGCCAACGCTGGGTCATCGGCAAGCCGGCCGAATCCGGCGACCTTCAGGACGCGCCGGCCGAGCCCGACATGGTGTGGGCAGCCGTAAAAAAGGCCTACGACCCCTGGCATCACGGCTTCGGGGAGCTGGAGAAGTTCCCCCACCCCGGCGTGCTCGACTGGCTCGCGGACCGTGCGGCCCGCGGCGGCGACGTGGGCACCATGCTGTCCGCCACCCTGGACGCGATGGTTGAAAAAGGGCTCTACGATCCAGAGGAAGGCGGCTTCTTCAGGTACGCCACCCAAGACGACTGGGCCCAGGTTCACTATGAAAAGCTCGGGGAGGACCAGGCCCGCCTGCTTCGCGTTTACCTCCGGACCGGCCGCCAACGCGCCGCCGCGGAACGCACGGTCGGCTGGCTGATCCGTGTGCTCTGGCGGGATGATGTACAGGCCTTCGCCGGTTCCCTCGATGCCGATGAGCGCTACTACGCCTCGCACCCCCGCGGCACGCCACCCCCCACCGACCGCACCGTGTACGCGGGGTGGAACGCGCAGATCGCCATCACCCTTCTCGCAGCCTCTGCGGCGTGGGACCGGCCCGGCTTGGCCGAGTTGGCCCGGCTCGCGCTGGTTCATGTCCGCGATCGGCTGCTGGAAGCGTCGGGCGCTGTGCGCCGCACGGAAGGCGGGGTGGCGGGGCTCCTGGAGGATCAGGCGGCGGTGGCCGATTCCTTCGCTCAGTTGGCTCAATGGTCGGGCGATGCATCCTGGTGCAAGCTGGCGGAGCGCGTTTTGGCCTTCGCCGACACGCTATCGTTAGAATCCGGTGGGTTTCGGGACGCGCCGGGCGGAGGCGTCGGTCTGCTCGCACATGTGCGCCGACTCCTTCCCGGCAATGCCGCTCTCGGGGAGGCCGCGTGGCGCGTGGCCGGGTTGACCGGCGATGCGCGTTGGTGGGCGATGGCGAGGCATGCCCTGGCCGGCGCCCGGTCGGAGGCGGACCGCTACGGGTTCATGGCGGCGCCCTACGCGGCGCTCGCCGAGCGCATGGCTGGCACGCAGGTCGTGGTGAAGGTCGCCGCCAACGAGGCATTGCTCCGGGGCCTCTGGGCTGGCTTCGATCCCGATGGAGTTGTGCGCGCGGTTCATGATGGCGTTCCGGAGGGCATGGCGCTGGCGTGTACAGCGGCTGCCTGC
>CAMBIK010000100.1 GCA_945867435.1 Klebsiella pneumoniae | reverse complement strand
TGTCCGCGCCGACGACCGTCGCGAGGTAGTCGGTGAAGTCCTCGGCCGCGAGCTCATCGAGGATGTCGTAGGGCCGCTGCGTGTCGGTGGGGAGGATGCGATGTCGGATGACATCGGCGGTGCCGGTGTACAGCGGATAAATCGGGCTGCGCAGGTACCCCATGGAGGTTGCCGTAGCGAAGGTGCGCTGGATCGAGCGCGCCCCGCCTACCGGCTCCCAGATGAACTGGGTGCTGCGCACCTCGGGGTGCAACATAGGCAGCGAAAAGCTGGCGCGGTCAATCGGGATGCCATCCTGGTCACGAAGCGCGCGGATCAGCCGGTCAAGCAGGTCCGCGACCGGCGTACGGCGGGCATCTGGGGCGAGCAGCACAGCGGCGGCCGCGGCGGGAATGTCGAGCAAGGTGGGTACAGACACGGGATCATCGACTAACCGATCTCGTGCTCACCAAACATCGCACTGGAACTCGTAAATCGCGCCGGCGTTGGTGCCGCGCCCACGCGAACGAAGTTGGCGCCGAGCGCCGCACCGCCTAGAGGAAAGGAAACATGAACGTTCTTGCCGGCGGTACACCCGGCCACCGTAGCCCCGCTCGCCGCGTCGCCGCAGGCCTCTCGGCGTAGCACGACCCTCGAATTCCAAGCCGCGCACGGCGCCGTTTCCGCCTCCGCGGCCCCGCGGGCGCGGCTCCGCCCTCCGACTACCCGCTGGCGGACGCGCGCGGCTATCCGCTACGCCCCCCGGTCCGCGGCCACGCCACCGGCTTCCGGCGGCTGCCGCTCGTGGAGCAGTCCGCTCACGATCCGGGTCGAGGCCGCCTTCGGCCTCGGCTACCGGGATCGCCCGCCTCACGGCGACCGTTCCCGGTGAGCGCGGGCGTGGGTGTGGATGTCGGCGCCGGTGATGCGGCCGGCACTGGCGACGCGCGCTGTCATGATGCACCCGCAGCTACCGGCTTCCGAGGACTGGAGTCCGCCGATACCCGCCCATCGGCCGACTCCGGTCCCTGTGAGAGGATCCGGAGGCGCCCATGGCGGCCCCGCGCAACCGGAGCGTCAAGGGCGGGGGCCGTCCACCCGCTCCCGCCCGGCTCAAGTGCACCCATTTCCCGGTCGTTCCACGTGGAAGCCCCAGCGCGTCGTCGTGCTCACGCTGGGAGCCCGCGAACGAGGCGAATTTCTCGACGACCGCGGCACGATCCTCTGTGGTGTAGCTCCGAGGCGCCGCCGCGCTGCACCACTTCGACACCGTGCTCTGGTTTACCCCGTGCTCGGCCGCAAACGCTCGCTGCACCCCAGGCCACGCCTGCGCCGCGCCCTGGGTCCGCCTCCGGCAACGCGCGGAACGCCCACCAGCTCACCTGATGGGGTAGACCGCCGGTGCCGGCCGCGGAATGAACCCCATCCCCCTCGGCGTCCTCCTCGCGCTCGGCGCCGCCGCCAGCTTCGGCATCACCACACCGCTGATCCAGCGCTTCGGCCACGGACTCGGCCCGTTCACGATCGCCGGCTTGCTCTACGCCGGCGCCTCCGGGCTCGCCTTGCTCGTGGGGCGCACCGCGAACGAAGCCCCCGTCGCGCGGGTCCACCTCCGCCGTCTCGCGTTCGTCGCCCTGTTCGGCGCGTTCATCGCCCCGGTGTTGCTCGCCCTCGGCCTGCGGGCCACCAGCGGAACCAGCTCATCGCTCCTGCTCAATCTCGAAGCGGTGTTCACCGTTGTGCTCGGGGCGCTCGTCCATCGCGAGCCCGTCGGACGCCGCGTCGTCGCGGCCGTGGTGGTCATCGCTGCGGGCGGTGCCGTCGTGAGCCTCACGCCCGGCGAGGGCGCCGCCACGCTCCTCGGCTCGCTGCTCGTCGCCGGTGCGACGCTCGGGTGGGCGCTCGACAACACCTTGTCGCGGCCCCTCTCCGAACTGGACCCGGGTCAAGTCGTGGCCGGAAAGGGGGCGATCGGCGCGGCGATGTCCGTGATCGTCGCGCTCGCACTCGGCGAGCCGCTACCGGAGTTCCTGCCCGCCCTCGGCGTGCTCGCGTGCGGCGCCATCGGCTACGGCGGCAGCCTGCGCCTGTACCTGCGCGCACAGCGGATCCTCGGCTCGGCGCGGACGGGCTCGGTGTTCGCCGTCGCCCCGTTCCTCGGCGCGCTCGTGGCGCTCGCGCTCGGCGAGCCGTTCGGCGGGGTCGCGACCGTCATCGGCGGCGGGCTCATGGCGCTCGGCGTCTACCTCCACCTCACCGAGTCGCACGACCACGAGCACGAACATCTCGCCTTGACCCACAATCATCCACACCGTCACGACGACGGGCACCACGACGACCACACCCACGACGGCCTCGCCCTGGGCACGGTCCACGCCCACCCGCACACCCATGCGCCGCGCGCACACACGCACGCTCACGGCGAGGACATCCACCACCGGCACCACGGGTAGCGCCCGCGCGAAGTTGCCGGCAGGGTACTATCGGCGATGGTACGTACCTGCCGGGAGCGACATGCTCAACCGGGCCTACGGCCGAACCCGCACGCAGTTTTCTGCGCTCCTCCAAAGAGGAAAGGCGTTCCCTACGAGGATCCCCGCGGCGTCTGGAAGCAGGCGATGAAGCCACCGATGCACGGTTCGCTGGCTGCCGACCCCGTCGAGCGCGGAGAACCGCTCCTCGTAGCGGTGAAGGCCATCGTTGGACATGTACCGCCCCACATGGAACTTGACTCTTCCCACCACCGCGTCAGGAGACGCAGCAAGGAGAGTCAATGCCCAGCAAGTCCGTCCGCAAGTTCACCACCGAGCAAAAGGTCGCCATTCTGCGACGCCACCTCGCCGACAAGGTCCCCGTCTCCACGCTTTGCGAAGAGTACAAGCTGTAACCAAGTGTTTTCTACGGTTGGCAAAAGCAGGCCTTGGAGAACCTCGCAGGAGCCTTCGAGCTCGCTGGTGCGAACACCGCGCTCTCAGTGGCCAAGGACCGCAAGATCGAGGCGGGGGCAGTAGCACAACGTGGCTGGGGCCTACGGGGGGGGGCGGCTGCGATCTGGAGGAGGAGACCGCTCTCGAGCCGAACTCGGAGACTTGCGGCTGCGGGGGAGGGGACCCCTCAGCAGCGGCGGCGCTGGCTGCGATGGGGATGGTCGTGCGTATCAGACCCCGCTTCGCTCACCGCTCCGTGACTACATACGCGGCACCACCGAAGGCCCCGCCCGCGTCGGAGTAGGGCGCCCCGATCAGCAGGTCGGCCTGTCCGTCTGCGTCGTAGTCGCCGCCGCCCGCGACGTTCCTCCCCGAAGCGTCCCCCTCTGCTTCGCCATCGTAGCGGATTTGACCCAAGAGCCCTTGTGTTCCGGCGGGGAAGGGACCCAAAATCAGGTAGCTCCCCCCTGCATCGACCCCGGTGCTGTTCACGCCGTACGCGCCCACGAGCAGGTCGCTGTGGCCGTTGCCATCGGCGTCTCCCGCTGCGGCGAGACTGGCCCCTGCGAAGTCGTCCTGGCTTTCGCCCACGAAGCTGGTCGTCGCGGAGGACACGGCCCCCGAGACCAGCGGGGCCGGGAAGATCCAGATGCGCCCGGTGAGCGACATTTCCCCCGACACCGCGAGGTCCCCAAGCCCATCGCCATCGGCGTCTCCCAACCCGACGGCGAAATCGCCGGCGTACTGGTCGATCGCTTCGCCGGCGATCAGGACGTCTGCATCGCGGAGATCGAGGAGCCCGGCCGGCAGGGGAGCGTAGAAGATGGCGGCCACCCCCGCATTTGCACCTCCGTCGTCGGCCCCGTTGCACCCGAGGACCAGCTCGTCGCTGCCATCGCCGTTGAGGTCCCCAGCTGAATTGAGCACGCTCCCCGCACCATCCCCGGCTTCGGGCGCGCCGTGACGCGCCGCCACTTCAGGCGTGGACCCCTGGATGATCGTGGGTGCATCCCCAAGTTGGCTCGTGCTGCCGACACCTTCGGGGAAGGCGTACACCCGGCCGGAGCCGGCTCCGTTTTTATCGTTGCCGGGCGCGCCGACAACGAGCACGTCCAAGTCCCCCGCCAGCCACGCCAGCGCGCTCCCGGCGTAGTCGGTCTCGGCCTCGCCATTCAGGATTACGGCGATGTCCTCAACCTCGTGAAGTCCGGCCTTGGTGAAGGCATCCACGACGTACACGGTCCCCGAATAGGGGCCGTTGCTTGCACCGCCTATGCCTCCCATGGCCAGCTGCGTGGTCCCGGCCGCCAGCGAATAGCCGAGGTACACGCCAGTGGAAGCGTGCAGACATGTTGCGCCGCTGAGCAAGTCCACCGTGCCCGTTTGTGCTTCGAAACGACAGACATGGTTGGTGAAGTACCCGCTGATCCAGGCGGCCTCCGCGCCATCCCCGTTCGTGTCCGGACCAAACGCTACTGCTTGACCCGTTGCGCTGGAAAGGTTGCCGTGGATCACGAGGCGGGCGTCTTCAAGCAGACCACCTCCCTCGTTTGAAGAGGTGTCTTCGCTATCGACCCCGGAACGCGAATCTCCGGAGTCGGCGGGTACGGGGCAGCCGAGCAGCAGGAACCACATCGTGAGGAGCGTACCGCGGGCCTATTGGGTTAGCACCTTCGGAGTGCGGCGTGTTCTTGTGATTGGTCATGCGTGTCTCGTTCCGGTACGGCCGGGCGAGGCTGTGCCGGACTTCGACCCGGTTGCGGGCGGAATTCCCCGCAAGTCGTTGAAGACGATGACGCGAGCCGTGCAACTGGGCGTGGTGGCGGCCTTACGGGCGATGGCAACTGTTCCAGGTTGGCAGGAGGTGCCACCCGAACGGCGGGGCTTGTTCGTGGGTGCCTCCCCGCAGCAGGGGGATATGGAAGATCTCACGGCGGCGATCCAGGCCTGCGGGCCGATCCCAAGCCTTGCGGCTCTGGCGGAGCGCGGTGTGCCGTTGGTGCCGCCGCTGTGGCTGGTCAAGGGGCTGTCGAACAACGTCCTCGGCTATGCCAGCGCGATGCTGGACTTTCGAGGCGACAACGGCAACTGGTGCGATGGGCGACTGGGGGGTGCGGTCGCGCTGTGCAATGCCGTTCACGCGGTAGCGGAAGGGCGAGTGGACCTCGCGTTGGCCGGGGGGGCCGATGCCCTCCGGGGTGCTGAAGCCATCGTGGGGGGTCCCTGCGGGGAAGGTGCCGCGTTCCTGGTGCTGGCCGGGGAAGGGGTTTTGCCTTGCCCAGGACGGGTCATCGAGGCCGGGCTTCCATCGGCAGTCGAAGATGTTGATCCTATCGGCGAGATCGCGGCGGCGGCGGTGCCGGTTGCGCTCCTACGTGCGCTCCTGACCCAGCGCTCCGTGGCGGTCGGCGGGCTGCGCCTGAATCACACCTATTCCTGACCCCACGGCGTGGCGGGGGCCGCGGGCTGCGACTAAAAGAGTGCGCGCGCGATCGAACATCGCGTACAGGATTCCGATGTTTGAGCCCGTAGCTACCGAAGCCGACTGTGATGCCGCCACCCTTGCGGGCGTGCGTCGGGCGTTCGCAGATGCGCTCGGGCTGGGTGTGGAGGAAGTCGCCTTTTCTTCCAGCGTGCTGGGTGAGTTGGGTGCAGAAAGCCTGGATCTCTTGGACATCGCGTTCCGGCTAGAACGCGCGTTTGATATCCGGATTCCGCGCGGCGGGATTGAATCCACGGGCCGTCAGGGCCTCGGGGAGGCGGAACCCTATGAAGTGGGCGGCGTGCTCACCCGTGCGGCGCTGGACCGACTGGCGGCTGCGATGCCCGAGGTGCCGCGTGCCGAGTTTCGGCAGGGGCTGAAGGTGAGCGAAGTCGGCACGCTTTTGCGGGTGGGCACGTTCTACAACATCGTGCAGGGCCTGCTCGCGCAGAAAGCGGCCGGATAGGCGGGCGCCGTGGCCGTGCCGCGGTTCGCATTTCTGGTCCACCCGCTGGTCCCGCTCGCCCAGCGGCTGATGGGGGCGCGGTTTGGCAGGCCGGGGCTCGCGCTCGGCCTGAGGGATGGGACCGACCCCGATGATTGTGGAGAGATCGCCCGCCTTCGCTACCGAGGCGTGGAGGGTGTGGTGATGGGCGTGCCGCTGCTCCCCGAACAGCTGCTTGGCGACCAGGAAGGCGCCCTTCGCAGCATGCTTCGCGCCGTGCAGGTCGCAGGTCCGATCAGCCATGTCGGGCTGGGGAGCGTGCTATCCGTGGTCGCTGGCCGCGGCAGCGCGCTTCAGGCGGCATGTGGCATCCCGGTTACGACGGGCAACGCGGCAACGGCGTGGGCGGCGTGGCAGACCACCGAGCAGCTTCGCGGGCCCCACAAGGTGGGTATCGTTGGCGCAAAGGGCACCGTGGGCCGCGCTCTGGTGCCCCTGATAGGGGCGGACGCAGATCCGCAAGACCTGCGGGACTACCGCGTGTTGGTCGGCGCCCACACCACCGGCGGCACCGTGCCGCCAGACAGGCTCGCGCCTGGGACCACGCTGATCGACGTGGCGCTGCCGCCGACGCTGTCGGGGAAGGCGCCCCGTGGCGTTACCGTCGTTCCCGCAGAACGTTTGCCGCTCCCCCCCGGTTGGTCAAGAGATGCGTGGGGATGGGTGTTCCATGTGGCCGCCGGGTACGGCATGAACCACGTTTACGCCTGCCTTTTGGAGCCCCTGGTCGCCGTCCTGGAGGGCCGGCCTTCACCCTGGCAACAGGGCCGCGTGCTTACCCCCGAGACCGTGCGCGAGTTTGGCGCGACGGCCAAACGTTGGGGCCTGCTCGGTCCTGTGGCCGGTCAGCCCGTGGGCTGAGGGCAGGTGGCCGCGCCCGACTCGGCGTCCTGAAGATCGGTGACCTCCCTGCATTCCTGTGCCGTGTACGCCGACATCTGGCAGTGGTACCAATCGCCGTAGGTCTCCTCCTCTGCGGCGGTCCATCCCGCGCAAAGCGTGTCGGCGTCGTACACCGTGGTCCCTCCCGCTTCGTCGGAACACGCTTGGCGCGCCTCAACGTAGTCGGCGCAGGCGTTGCCGGAGGCACAGGCGAGGAGGGCGGAGAGGAGGAACATCTCGCCGCTATATCCACGCGACCCAGTCATGGGGGCGATGAAAGTCGGGTGCGTCGGAGCGCAGACGTGCTGCGGTCAGGTAGCGTCGGGAGGACCCGGTGCCGTGACACGCTGTCGCATTCACAATCCATTCGGTGCGGGGTCCAACGGGCAGCCACGCCGCAGGAATCCGTGCTTCGCCCGACCAGCGATTGCTGGCGATTGCGGCGTTGAACGAAAGCGGGAGCTCGCGTTCAACGATGGTGCGCACGCCGCGCAGACGAAGGGCCAGGTGGTGTCCGTGGGGGCTTAGTTCCACTTCCAAGTAGGCGGGCACGCCCCCTTCCTCCCACGAGCCCAGGAAACACTCCACCACCTCATGCTCCCAGAGTCGCCAGGTCGCGCCAACCGGGGCGTCCGGGGCGGGGTCGCCGTGGAAAGGGGCATCCACCCCTATGAGCAGGTCGCCATCGAGGTCGTGGAGGGTGACGATCGCGATCTCGCCGGCTTTCGCGGCGGAGCCATCCCAGGACAACGTGGTGGGTAGAACCATGGGATTACGCCGCGCGACCGAGGGCGCTCGCGATGCGATCCAGTTGGTCGCGCGCCGGGGTTGCGTCCAGGGTGGCCAGGGCCTTGCGTGCCGCCCAGCTCTGACTGGCAAGCAGCTCGCGTGCGGCCTGCATTCCCCCCGCCTCGTGTACGACGCGGCGCAGGTCCGCGGCGGTCTTTGCGTCGGGACTGCCCTGCAGTTGACGCCACAAGGCATGCACCTCAGGGTTGCGCTCTCCTGCGATGGCCACGGCGTAGGATGCGGGGCGTGCCGCCAGTTGGAAAGGGTCGTCGGCCCGTTCGAGAACGGCCAGATCCTCCGCGATGTGTACGCCAACGCCGACGTGGCGGCCGTACCTGCCCAAACCGGTGATGGCCGGACGTTCCGCCCCGCCAAGGCGGGCGCCGGCCCTGCACGCGAAGGCGAAGACGGCTCCGGTGTGGCCTTCGGCCAGTTGCACCGCATCGGCGGCCGTGGCCGGACGACCGCGCAGCGATTCCCCGAGGGTCTGGCCTTCGCTGACCTCGCGGAGGGCATCCAGGGCATCTCCCAGGATGTCGGGCGCGGGCGCACGGCGAGCGATCTCGAGTGCGCGAAGGGTGATGTGGTGGGCCCCGAGCCAGTGGGCGGCGCCGCCCAGAACGCGTCGTGCCGCGCGGCGGCGCCGGCCATGCTGACGCCCCAACGCCAGGTCGTGGAGCCGGATGGCGGTGTGCAGCAGCTCGGCCGCGTAGGCCACGTCGGCCGCCGCGGACGCATCGGCCTCCGTGCCGCCGACCGTGGAGCGGCTGGCGAGCACCACCAGCACGGGGCGAATGCGCGGCACGCCTCCGGAGAAGAGTACTTCGGGCTCCAATCCAGGAGGAAGGCCATCGCCGGCCGCCAGCGAGGCGAGCGCCTCATCGATCGTGGAGATGGGGCCGCGGAGCTCCGCCGCAAGGCGCTCGATCTCGGCCGAAAGGCCGCGACGGGTCGCCTCTCCACGCCGCGGGATGAACGGCATCAGCGCCACCGTTCCGCGAGCGGCATGCGCCGCCCGCAGCCGAACGCCCGCGGGGACACCCGCAAGGCAGGGGCAGCTTGCCAGCGCTTGTGTTCGCTCCGGGCCACGAGCTTCACCACCTGTTCCACCGTGGCACGGTCATAGCCGCGTTCTACGATGGAACCGGGTTCGCTGGCACCTTCCACATACAGCCTGAGGATCGCATCGAGCACCGCGTAGGGTGGCAGGCTGTCCTGGTCGGTCTGGTTGGGAGCGAGCTCCGCCGAGGGCGGTTTTGTGAGAGTGGCCGCAGGAATAAGCTCTTCCGACGCATTGATGCGGGCGCAAAGCCGGTACACGTCGGTCTTGAACACATCGCCGATCACCGCCAGCCCTCCGCACATGTCCCCGTACAGGGTGCAATAGCCGACGGCCATCTCTGATTTGTTACCTGTGGTCAACAGCAGGTGGGCAAACTTGTTGGAAAGCGCCATCAGCAGCGTACCGCGCACACGGGCCTGGAGGTTTTCTTCGGTCACATCGCGGCCCCGCCCCACGAAGCTCGGCTGAAGTGCCTCGAGGAAGGCATCGTTCAGGGAAGTGGTCTGGATGAGCTGGAAGGGCATGCCGAGATTTTCGGCCAGATTGCGGGCGTCGGTCACCGACCCTGGAGAAGAGAAGGGCCCCGGCATGCCCACGCCGAGGACATTCGCGCCCCCGAGCGCACGCGAGGCGATCACCGCGACCAGCGCGCTGTCGATTCCTCCGGAGACCCCGATCAACGCCGAGGTGAACCCGGTGCGGCGGCAATAGTCCCGGGTTCCCATCACGAGGGCGTCCAGAACCTCATCCTCGAAGTTGGGGAACTCGGGCGCGCTCGTGGGCCCGGCCAGGTCCACGATTACGGTTTCCTCGACGAACTGGCGGCCCTGGTGAAGCAGTTGCCCATCCGCGCCCATTACGATGGAGCCCCCATCGAACAGCAATTCGTCGTTGCCACCCACCTGATTGCAGTACACGAGCGGGGCCCCCGCGTGCTGTGCCTGGCGTTGAACCAGAGACATGCGTTCCTCACTCTTGCCGGCGTGGAAGGGCGAGGCGCTGAGGTTTACGACGACGTTGCAGCCGTGGAGGCGCTCGATCGGGTCGATCCGATAGCCGTGCCTTACCAGTTCGGGGTCGTACCAGATGTCTTCGCAGAGGGTGACGGCGAGGGTGACCCCATCGACAAGGACGGGGAGGGGGTCGGTCTCCGGCTGGAAGTACCGGGATTCGTCGAACACGTCGTAGGTGGGGAGCAGCGACTTGTGGCGCACCGCAACGATCGCACCTCCGAAGGCCACGATTCCGCTGTTCCGCAGCCCAGCATCGCGCCACGGGCAACCGAAAACGGCGATGAGTTTGCCAGTCGTGGCGGCCGCAACGCGATGCGCGGCTGCCGCGCACGCCTCGATCAAGTCGGCCCTGTCGAGCAGGTCACGCGGCGGGTAGCCGCTGATCACCAGCTCGGGGAGGACCACGATTCGCACGCCGGCCACGAGTCCCTCGCGAATTGCCGCGATGCAGCGGTCGGCGTTGGCCGTGACATCGCCGACGATGGGCGCGATCTGGGCAACGAGGACGCGCATGGGCCTGGCTAATAGCCGCCGGTATTTCGCCATTGGGTGGCGTTCAGGTAGATGAGGGTGGGGGCACCCAGCAGAAGCGCAACAACGGCGATGGGAAACGTGCTGTTGGGGGCGATGTCGGAAACGGCATCCCACCCGAGCCGGTCGAGGGAAAGGGCCATGTCGGCCGCCATGCCCGAGCCCGTGGTGGCCGCGCCGGTATCCCAGGAGAACATCATGCTGATAATGCCGATGGCGCACGCCATCCCACCGAACAACCAACCGACCGTACGTCCACTCATGTACATCTCGACGAGACGGCACATCTAACCGATTCGGATGCGGATTCGCCACCGACCGGCCTCAGATCCGCGTGGCTGCCCAACTTCCACGCGCCGCGCACCATCCCTTCAACGCCGCCTTCCCGAGACTGGTCACGTTGATGGCCCACCAGACTCCGACGGCTCCCCAGCCTAGTGGCGCCGAGAGTGCCCATGCAAGCGGGATTCGCAGCGCGTTCAACGGGGCGCTGAGCCAGAAAACCGGTCGCGAGGCACCGGCTCCCAGCAGCACGCCTTCGGCCAGCGCCTCCCAGGCGACGAGCGGCTGCGACCAGGCCAGGGCGCGTGCGTAGTCCACGGCCACCTCCAGCACCGCGGGGTCGTGGGTGAACGGCGCGCAAATCGCTCCGGCGGCGAACCAGAAGACCAGGCCCGCGCCCACCCCCAGGGCCGTTGTCAGCGGCAGTGCCAACCCCGCGGCCCGCCGCGCCTCCGCTTCCTGTCCTGCCCCCAGGCGCCGCCCGACCACCGAGCTGACGGCGAGCGAAAGACCGAGGAAGCAAGGGTAGGTGATGCCTTCAAGCGCCGAGAACCCGATCCCCAACCCCGCGTACACCGTGGGGCCGAGTGGGGCGATCGCCACGCGCAGAAGCAAGAAGTAGACGCCGGCGTACGCGAGGCTGTTGAAGGCGACGGGTGCGCCGATGCGCGTGATCCGCACCAGGGTGTCGTCGCGAAAGACGCGTGCCCCGTGGGGTCGCACCACCCACGCCAGACCGACGAGGGTGGCGGGGATCCGGGCGACCACGGTGGCCAAGCCCGCTCCGGCCACGCCCATGTCGAGCGTGTGAATAAAGAAAGGATTCAAGAGCACGTTCAGCACGGCTGCGCTCATCTGGAGCGCCATCATCCGGCCGGTTTCGCCGCGTGCAACGAAGATGGCATCCAGGGTCGGGGCGATCGCCAGCGGCAACCCCAGAACGAGAACGGTGCGCAGGAAGATGGAGGCTTCATCGGCTGTTTCCCCCGTGAGCCCGAGCAGGCTTGACAGGGCCGGCGCGGCCAGGGCCGCTGTGCCGGCCACGACGACCCAGGTGCCGACACAGCCAAGCAGGCCAGTGCCGATCACCCTGGCTTCGAGGTCGCCGTCATCCGCGCCCCGGGCGCGTGCAACGAGGGGGCCCACCCCCGCCGCGATCAGGCAGTGTACGCCGTAGGCAGCGATGAGCACGAAGGTGCACGAGCCGATCGCGGCCTGAGCGGGCGTCGAGATTCCACCAGCAGCAAGCTGATCGATCACGCGGAAAGCGTTGTTGAGGAGGGCGGAGGCGGCGGCGGGCAGAGCGAGCAGCACAAGCTCGCGACGAGTCACAGGTGCGTTCACGGCGCGGGTCTAACGGACCTGGTTTCGCCCCGCTGCCTTCGCCTGATACAGCGCAGCGTCGGCGCGCCCGATCGCAGCTTCGACCCTCTCGTTGGCCTCCAGTTGAGCACACCCGATGGAAACGGTCACTAAAGGTTCGCCGACGATCAGCTCGACGGCCGCGCGCACGCGTTCGGCCACCTGCTGGGCGCGGGCAAGGTCGGCGTCTGGAAGCACGGCCAGGAACTCTTCCCCGCCCCAACGCGCCGCGACATCGCTGGAGCGCAGGCAGTAGGCGAGCGTGGCGGCGACATCCCGGATCACGCGGTCGCCTTCGGCGTGGCCGTAGCTGTCGTTCACCCTCTTGAAGTGGTCGATGTCGGCGAGCAGGAAGGACATGGGGCGGCCGGCGCGGCGCGTTCGGGAGGCCTCGCGCTGGGCAGCGTCGTCGCCGCCGCGTCGGTTGGCGAGTCCGGTCAGGCTGTCGGTCAGCGCGAAGCGCTCCAGGGTTCGTTCTGCGGTGATGTCCAGCCACACGTCGAGTTGGCCCACGCCTTCGGCCAACAGCACCGGCTTCGTCGACCAACGAAAAACCCGGGTGCGCGCTCCCGTGATGGTCACTTCGGCGCGAAGGACAATGGGGGGAGGCGGAGCCAGCCGCAGTAGATCGACGAATTCGGCGTCGGCCCCTGCGCGCTGAAGGTGGTCGGCGAAGGTGGTTCTCCCTCCGGCGAGGCTCTCGGGGGCGAGCGCGAGCGCATCGGCGAACGCGGGATTGACCGCGAGCAGGCGGTCGTTTGCACCCCAAAGGGTCACCGGCTGGTCGAGGCCGTCGAGCACGGCGGCGAGGTGTTGGATGGAGAAGCGGGGCTCGGCCGCGGTCTCCCGCGATCCTCGCGCCCGATCGGGCAGCACGTCCAACTCGCCCGACACACGGCTCGCCAAGGCGCGGAGGGCCATCACGCCGTTGGCGTCGAGTCGAAGCGGTCGGATGTCGACCAGGCACAGCGTTCCCAGCGGCGCCCCACCGCTGGATTCCAGCACGACCCCCGCAAAGCCACGGACCAGCCCTTCACGCACCAAAGGATGCTCGGCAAAGTCCGGGTTCTGGGCGGCATCCGTAAGGAGGAGGACAGAGCCGGAGGGATCGTTCAACAGCGGCGTGGCCAGCCCCCCATGCCCGGCCGCCTGGCTGCGCTCGACAAATCGATTGGCGCGCGGCCCTGCTACCGCAAGCAGCGTCTCGTTGGCTTTGGAGTTGAGCGTGCACAGCACGGCATCCACCCGGAACTGGACCGCAGCCTCGTCAAGGCAGCGCTGCAAGCCCGCAGGGATCGCGCCCCCTGCGGAGCGAACCAGGCTTTCAGCGCGCTCCGACCGAGCGCGAGCCCGTTCCGACGGTGTCGTGGGTTCCCTTCCGGTGTCTCGCGCCAGCGCGCCGCGCACGGACGCACGAAGCTCGGGTGCAGTGAGCTCAGACGTATGCACGCCCACGATGTTCAACGCCCCTCGTCGCGCCGCCGCGCTTTCCCGCAGCGCGCTGGATGCGCTTACGACGATGATCGGCGCGCGACGCGTGCGATCCCGGATGGAAGCGAGCAGCACGAAGCCATCCAGTTTGGCATCCGTGAGCTCCACGATGGTCAGCGCGGGGAGGCCGCGGACTTCCACGATCGCGAGCGCACTTTCGCCATCCTGTGCGGTTGCTGTTTCCAAGCCTTCCTCGGCGGCCGAGGCTTCCAGCAGCGCCGCCCGGCGGAAAACGGGGGCTACGATGAGGGCGTACACTTGGCGCATCTTAGCGTGCCGAATGCGCCATGGGTAACTACCCGGGTA
>CAMBIK010000099.1 GCA_945867435.1 Klebsiella pneumoniae | reverse complement strand
GACCTCGCAAAGTAGACGCCGACCGCACGACGGACGACGCCGAAATTGTACGAATTTCGTCCCAAACGGGGGACGGCGAGGATGTACCCCGCACGATGGTGTAGCGGGTACCGCCACGGGGGACGCCGCTGCCCCCGGCGTCTAGCGCTGCGGCGCGAACGGAGTTGCTCCCGAGGGCGCGGCTGGTCTCCTTCGGCGCCTTCTCTTCGCGCTCGGTGGGGGTCGGAGCGGTCTGTTGCGACTGAATAGCCACTTGGCCTCCCGTTTCGAGTTGTATCTTCATACTACGCAGTCTTCGCTCGACGCGCCAGTGTTCAGCTTGCGGGCTTCCCATGGTTTGGCCTTGATCTGTTCCATCTCAGCCGCCGCCGAGGGGAGGGCTACATTCTGTGCGTCACGAGGACGCGCCCGCCCTACGCCCGCGCTCCCGATAGACCCTGGCCACCGAATGCCCCAGCGCAAGGGCGATCTCCATACCCGTCTCTCGTCGAAGTCTCGGGAGAATGAGGGTTGATCTACCCCCGCGCCGTGAGGCGGACGGGTCGAACGCGGGGCGTCAAGGGCTGCCGATCACGGATGCGTCGGCGCCTGTGCTTCAAGCCAGGCGATGGCGCGCTCCGCGGCCAACGCAGTGTTCGTCGCGAACGCAGGGTCGGCGTGGAACCAGGCCCGGTACGCCCAGGTGCCGCTGCCCTCGTCCACCTCGATCTCCTCAGATTGGATCAGGCCGCGTTGCGATTGCCACCAATTCTGACCGCGTCGCTGCACCGCGCGCAGCACGAGCGCGACTTCTGGCGGAGAGCTGCGGATGAGCGGTGCCCGGAGCGGCAACGGAAAACTCCGAAAGATGTGCACCACGGAGACGGACGCCCCCTCGGCGAGCGACCCATACCGCGAACCGTCCGAGGAATCGACGCCGACCCAATGACAGCAGATTTCCTCCACCGGTTGGCCGCAGGCGTCGCAGAGCGGGCACACGCGAGCTTCCTGAACCTCGCCAGGACGATTGTGATGAATGAAAGTGAGCGCCGAGTCGAAGTCAAGGAAGTAGCCGGAACACTCCCCTTCCGACTCGCGCACAAAGTACACGCCCCCGTACTCCATGACCCAGATCGGCCAGTCGCAGCAGTCGCCCCACCCGGCGACGAGTCCCGTCCAGACTTTGGTCGGCGCGTTGTGGATGGCGTCGAGGAGTAGGTCGTGAACGTCGTCCCCGAGGGCTCCTTCGAGCGCTCCGTTGCTCAGCATCCCGAGCGCCTCGTGCAGTTGTCCCGCGTCGAGCTCGCTCGCCAAGAACTCGCGAACTTTGGCGCTCTCGGCGAGCGTCGGCAACGCAGCCTCAAGGGGCACCGCGCCGAAGCGTGAAAGGATATCGTCGTACAATCTGCACCTTGGGGAGGAAGCACCAACCGCTCGAGGCGCCCGGCAGCCGATGGTACCCTATCTTGGTCGCGGACCCTCATTCTGGCACCACCGAGCCCCGCAACAAATGCGTCCGCCCGGCAGCCGTCCCCCATTATGTATGGTAGAAAGCGAAATACCCCCCTCGGTCCCCATGTCCGCGAACCAGAACCGCCCCGCCGCGTCGGGCCCGGCGCGCCCCGCGCGCCCCGCTCGCCCGCCAACCGCTCCGCCCCCACCAGCCCCACCTCCCGCGGGGAGCGGTCCAGGAACCGTGGGCGTGTACAGCAACGATAACGACGGCGGCGTCTGGTTCGACAACTTCTGCGTGTGGACCCCGAGCACCCCATGATCCTCCTCGCACTCTTCGCCGCCCGCGCTCATGCGGGCTGCCAGCTCCTGCAAACCCCGACCGTCGAGGGGACCTCGTTGCGCGTCCTCGGGGTATCCGAGCCGTTGAGTTGTCGGCGGGTCACGCTGCGAACGAAGGGGGCCGCGCCCACGGTCGATGTGCGCATCGGCAAGCGCAAGGTGCCCCGCGACCACATTCTGGTGACCGACAACGAGGTCGCGATCGGCCTTCCCGAGCTCACGGTCGGCCAGGAAGCCACGATTCTCGTCTCCCTCCCCGGCAACGACCTGGAGGTGATCCTCGGCACGCCCGGTCACGTCGAAACGCCGCCTGGGGAAACGCACATCACATGGACCGTCACGCTCGACGAGAAGCATCCCGGTTGGGGTTTTGCCGACCCCAAGTTCGCTTCCACGCGCAAGGAGGTGGCCGTGGTAGGGCCGGATGGGCACCGCAGCCATGTGGTGGCCGGGGCCATGCCGCAGGGAGTTCTTGTGCTCGACCCTGGTTCGTTCACGCTCACGATCCCGTTCGCGCATGTCGTCGGGTGGGCAGGGGAAGGGGTCACGCTCTCTCGCACTCGGGAGGGCATTCGGTTCGATGCGCCAGCCGGGGGGGAGGCACGCTGGCGGGTGGCCACGGTCGTGCGGGGCAAGGTGATTCCCGATGGCAAGACCTTCGTCGAAGGCATAGATTGGAGGTTCACCCAGGCGAGTCTGCCTGAACCCGCCGTTCCCGTGGCCTATGTCTCCATGAGTGATCCGGAAGCGGTGGCGCGTGCGCTGCTCGGAGAGGTGCAGCGCATGGTCGATGGCTCCCTGCCCACGAGGTTGCCGCTTCACCCTCGGCAGTTGAACCGGGCATGGCGTTCGGGTTGGGGCACTTCGGTGGAGAGAGGTCTGATCCTCGACCGCATGCTCAAGCAGAAAGAGCAGCTTTCGGCCTGGATGCTGACTGGCGTTTCGCCGGAGCCGTTCACGCTGACCGGCTACGACCACATGCTGGTTGCTGTGAACCTCGGCGAGCGCGAGGTTTTGCTGGACCCGTCGTGCGCTCCGTGCGCGTTCAACGAGGTCTCCACTTCCGTTGCGGGGAAGCCGGCGCTTGGTGCCGCAGAGTGGGTCCCGCTCGCACCCGGGCGGCTTGAACGCACGCTCACGCTGAGCGGGGAGGAATTTGTGGCTTCCGTGAAGGCCACTGGGGCAGCGGCACTTTGGCTGCGCGAACGCGCCTGGGGCCTGACCGAAGCGCGTCGCGCCACGGTGGTCGCGGCCGCGCTGGGCTGTGAAGGAGCGCAGATCACCTCGGTGACCGGCCTGGACACGCTGGGCGCGCCGGTCGAGGTCGCGCTCCGCTCCAAGCGAGCTCCCAAGCCGATCTTTGAGGGGGACCCGCCCTGGGTGGGAGGGTGGACCGACCTGTAGGGACCGTCAGCCCTCGATTTGAGCCCGCCAACGGCCGACGAGGATCGCGAATTCTGCGTGGCGCAACGCCGATAGCTCGGTCCTGATGGCGTCTAACGCCGCGAAGTCGAGCTCCTGTGCGGCTTGCCAGGCGGTGGCGAAGAGCGTGCCCGAGGTCCATCGGTCCAGCGTGCACACCTCGATGGCGCGGGCGGTGGCCACGGGGCGCTCTTCTTCGGTGGCGGTCAACGCCGTGAGCAGCGCCGCCCTGGCCCGAGTGCGCCCCGAGAGCCCCGTGGCGGCCTCGAGGTGGCGGCGGGCATGGGGCAGCTCCTGCCGGCGCCAGCGCACCTCCGCCAGGTCGACCTCGAGCGTGGCGAGTCTGGATTCAAGACCGGCATCGCGCAGGAGCGCCCTCGCCGCCACGAGGTGTCCGAGCGCCCGTCCCGCGTGGGCGGTGTGCGATTCCGCTCGTCCCATCCTGCGCAGCGTGCTGGCGATGCCTTCGGCGCCGCCATGCCGTTCCCGCAGGGCAAGCGATCGTCGATGCAGCGGGATCGCCCGCTCGGGCTCCCCGACGAGGGTCAGCACGGCACCAAGCCGATCGAGCGCCTCCGCCCTCCCCACGGTTTGGCCCGCGCTGTGGGCGGCGATCTCGGCCTCCTGCAGCACGTCGATCGCCGCTGTGAACCGATCGTTCCGGGTAAGGTCTGCGCCATAGAAGAGTAGGGCGCGAGCGCGGTCTTCCACGGTTCCGGCTGCGGCGAGCGCCTGCGCGTGCGCTTCGCCAGCACCGGGATCGCCAAGGAGCGAAAGTGCGCGCGCTCGAACGGCGGCGGCCATCGCACCGGGCTGGTTCACCACGGCGCGCAGGGCTTCCCTCGCGAAGCCAGCGCCCACCAGCGTCGCGGCCACTTCGACGCCCAGCGTTGCATCTCCCGCGTTGCGAAAGGCCTCCACCGCGAGATCGCCGCGGCCGAGCGCCAACATCGCATCCCCGAGCGTGCGCTGGGCCTCCGGGAGGGAGGCCGGGGCGCTTTGCCGCGCAATTCGCACGGCCTGTTCGGCGTGTGCGAGCGCGAGCCGCGGGCGACCGTGCGCCAACGCCCGCTTCGACGCATCGGCCAGCGACGCGAGGGCTTCGGCGGGCGTGTCGCTGCGGGAGAGGTGCCATGCCAGCACCTCGGGAGCGACCGGGGCGCCGGCGGCGCAGCGGGCCTGCAAGACCCGGCCCACGCGGGTGTGGAGCTGCCGCCGCCGCGGGGAGGTCATACGCATGTAGGCGATTTCCCGAGTCGCCTCTCGGTCAAACGCCACTCGCGCCCCGAGATCGTCTGCGATGAGGAGCCGTTGGTCGAAGAGGATGCGCAGCCCCTCCTCGGCGCGGGGCACGTCGGCGCTCAACCGACGAAGCATGCTCTGGTCGAGCGAGCGCCCGAGAATCGCGGCTCGATCCAGTACTTCGCGCGCGGGCAGGTCAAGCGTGTCGATGCGCGCCGCGTACCAGGCCTCCATCGACTCCGGAAGGTCCTCTTCTCCTCTCATGGCCGCGTTCGCCAAGGCGACGAGCTCGCGCGGACTGCCGTTCCCCCGTTGCAGGATCTGTTGAACGAGGGCTTCGTCTGTGCCGCGGCTGGCGAGCAACCCTCGCACCATCTCGCGAGAGGCGGCGAGAGGCAGCGGGCCGAGGTCCAGGACGCTCATCCCCGCCGGCAGTTGGGTTCGGGGACGGGCCGTGACCAGCAGGCGGAGGTTCGTGCGAGAAGCGTCCCCATTCAGCCGGTCAAGGAGCGCGAAGGCATCCTCATCCGCCCATTGCAGATCTTCGAAGACGAGCAAGGTGGGCGACGAACCTGCGAGACCGGTGAGTAGCTTCCGGATGGCCGCGGTGACTGCGCTCAGCTGCGGTGCGCCCGACCCTACGAACGCGTCCAGGATGGAGGTGGCCCGGTCGTCCATCCCCGGCAGCCCCCGGAGCGCCGCCTGCAGCGCGGTTCGGGTGGGCGCATCCCCGCCGAGCCGGCGAATGGCCCCGATGAAGGGGGCGAGCGCACGAACGGCCCCGTGGTCCCGGCAGGTGGCGCGCAGCACTCGGCAATGGGGGTTTCTCGCCGCCCACTCCTGCCAGAGGTGGCGCTTTCCCTGCCCCGCCGCGCCCACCACGCACACCGGTTCGTTCGCGGCGAGGTGAGCTTCGAGCTGCGCTAGCTCGCGCGGCCGCGCATAGGTGAGATCCGGCGTCGTTCGGAGCCACGAACGTACGCCCAGCACCCGTCGCACCGCGATTGGCCTCGCCTTTCCTCGCACGGTGACCGCCACGGAGGGGCCGGCGAGCGTCTCGCGCACCGCTTCGATAAGGCTGGATGTTGCCACGATCTCGCGTGGCTTGGCCTCCGCGAGCAGGCGAGAAGCCACGTTCACGCAGTCGCCGATGGCATCCCACGCCAGTCGCGTGCCATCCCCGATCACCAGGGTCAGCACGGTCCCGTGCGCCATCGCGAAGCGCACCTCGACCCCGTCGGTGTCCACCAGACGGTTTCGCGCGGCGAGCGCGAAGGCGATCGCTCGCGCACCGTCGTCTTCCGCGCCGATGGGCACACCGGCGAGCGCGAGCGCGACGATCTCTCCGTGCGCTGTACGCACCTTCAGGAGCACCAGGTGGTGCGCCTCCGCCTCTTCCGCCAGCGCCCGGTACACCACGCCGGCGACGGCGAGCGGCGCCGCTACGAAAACCGCCACCACTTGGCGATGCTCGGGGGAGGGGGTGGCGATCCCCCGCAGCGCCGGCGGAACGAAGCACAAAAGGTCGCTCTCCGCGGGGCTGACCAGGCCTCCTTCCCGGGCCCCTGGGTCGTCAAAGTCAAGAGCAATCGCCTTGGAGTCCGACTCCAGTTGTTCAAGGTCCAGGAGCGCGGGTCCGTGCAGCAGCTCGTGGCGCTGCTCGCCTCCGCCGAGGTGCAAGGCCCGAATCTGGCCGCTCGCGCTGGCAGCGTGCAGCTTCGGGCGAACGGCCACCACATCGTCCAGCGTCCTGTGGGCGCGTGCGCTGTGGTGCGGACCGCGAAACAGGGCGAGCACGCCATCGCCTTCCAAGCTGGCGAGGCTGCCACCGTGTCGGTCCACGGCGTAAAAAATCGGCCCAAAGGCCTCTTCCACCGCCGCCGCGAGATCCTCGGCGGCGTCGCGCTCCCGCACTCTTCGCCCCTCTCCGGTGACCCGGTCGGCCCTGGAGGTGAAGTCGCGGATGTCGAAGCGGACAAGCGTGCCGGTGAACTGCTCTTCCTGGCCCACCTCGGGCAGCGCGGTTCGACGCTCGACCAGGTGTCGGGGCAGCCAGGGCGAGATCAGGTCGAGCGGTGTGCTCACGGCTGGCCTCCGGCCCTCAAGCTCGTTACTCGCGCGCGATTCACGGCGCAAGGGTGCCACCCCTTCCACCGGTTCGCAACTCTGCGGAGAAACCTTGACACTGCTCGAACTGCTCCTCGCTCGCAACGTCGCGGAGTTCAACGCGCGGCGTGGCGCGCGCGTCACCCTTGACCTCTTCGCGGCCGATCTCGCGAATCTCGCTCTGCCAGGCGTGGACCTTTCGGGTGCCAATCTCGAAAAGGCCGATTTTTCCTCGGCCGATCTTAGCGGTGCCAACCTGAGCAAGGCCACCCTGGTCGGTGCCGACTTCACCGGCGCGAAGCTGCTGCGTACGGTCGCCATCAAGGCCCGAATGCGCGAGGCCTACCTGGGAGGGGCCGACCTGTGCGAGGCGGAGCTCTCGGGTGCCGATCTTTCCGAGGCCGATTTGTCTGCCGCCAACCTAAGTCGCGCTCGTTTGGGCGGCGCGCGCCTGAGGGAAGTCAGCGCGCGTCATGCCTCGTTCGATGCCGCCGAGATGTCCGAAGCCAAGCTGACCGCAGCCGATCTGCGGGATGCTGAATTCGTAGGCGCGACCCTGCGCGAGGCGGATCTGTCGCGCGCCACGCTCGATGGTGCCACCCTGGAAGATGCCGACCTCACCAAGGCGCGGCTCACGGGTGCTTCGCTCAAGGGGGCCCGCTGTTTCGGTACGCGGTTCGTGGGCGCAGACCTCTCCTCCGCCGACCTGACCGGCGCGCAGGTGGATGACGAAACGAACTTCACCGGTGCCGATCTCACCGACACCGTGCTCGATGCTCCCCTGGCCGCCCGCCTGCGCGGCGCCCCCGTGCGCGTGGTCGCCGTCGCGCATGCGGTAGAACTTCACATCGATGAGCCCTGGGTTGCCCAGTCCGACGACCACATCGCGGTGATCTGGTTCAACGCGGAAGAAGGCGAAGACGAGGTGATTCGCGTCGCGGTGAGGAAGCTCGGTGAAGCCGCTCGTGATCCCAAGGCCGCCGAGATTCCGGTGCCTGCGGCCCAGGTCGTTGCGCGTGTGGTCGTTCCGGGCCCGGAAGGCTTCCGTGCTGTACTGCTCGTGGAACGGCCGGGGGGCATGGACCTGATGGTGTTCGGGGTGACCCTGGAAGGCGTCGTGGGCGAACCGCACACTTCCCGGCTGGGGTACACGCCGACCACGCTCCCCGTGGTGGTCCCGGATGGCGATGGCTTTCTGTTGTTCGGCATTGGCCGTGGCATGCTCAGCGTACTCCGATGGAATGCGGAAGGCCTTACGGAACGGCTCCGGGCCCCGGCCAGCACCTACCGCGGCTTCTGCGACCGTCTCAACCCGGTGATCCTCGGGAAGGGGGGAACTGTGACGTCGGTGGATGCGGATGGCATCGGTCGCCTGCTGACCGCGCCCACCTTGTTCCCAGGGCGACTGCAAGCGGCCAGCGCCGCACGCGAAGATCTTATCGCCCTGGCGTGGATCACTCGCGATGAAAAGGGGCTGCGCGTGCAGCGCCTCGGCGGCGAGTCGGAACCCCACCGGATCGATGCCCAACTGCCGGTCAGCTCCGTCGATTTGCGGGCCGCGGAAGGGGGCTGGTGGTTGGTGTGGATGCGCGAGGCGGTCGCGGACCGCGATGTGCCCGTGCCGATGGCGTGTTTCGTTCCGGAAGTCGGCGATCTGGGCAAGCCCTTTGCGTTGCTTGGCTCCGGCGATGTCGAGGATCTGGAAGACCTCCGCTTCGTGGTCGGGGATGGCCCCCCCCGCGTCGCCGCCGTTACCCTTGCAGAATCCCTGGTGGTCATCGAGATCGGCAAGAACTCAGGTCGTGTGGTCGCCCGCGTGAACTGATGGAAGCCCCCCCCCGCATCGCCGTCTGTTTCCATGGGTTCATGCGAACGGGGGCCGCGATGTGGTGGGTCTCTCGCCGCCTTCGTCAGGCCGGCTGGGGGGAGGTGGTCACGCCCACCTTCGGGTACCATCTGCGTTCCATCGAGGCCAATGCCGCGGTGGCCGCGGACTGCGTGCGTGCGGTGGTCGCGAGAAATCCCGGGGCGAGGCTGGACATCGTCACCCACAGTTACGGCGGGATCTTGGCCCGCGTGGCCTGGGCGCAGCACGACCTCCCCGCCTGTTTCCGCGGAGTGATGCTATCGCCGCCGAATCAGGGCGCGCAGATGGCGGATCTTGCCCGACAGTGGGTGCCGGTTCACCACACCGGCTGGGACCCGTTCGGCCCGATGCGTCGCGGCGTTCCCGCGCATTGGCCGCTTCCGCCGGGAGAGATCGGTATCCTCACGGGGGGAACGGGCACCGTGCGCGGGATGAATCCGCTGCTTGGCGCCGACAACGATGGCACGGTGCGGGTCGATGAGGCGCGCCACCCGAGCGCGACCGACTTCCTGGTGATGAACGGCCATCACTCGCTGATGATCCTTGCGCCCCGTGTGCTGGACCGCGTCATCGCCTTCCTGGAGTCGGGGCGTTTCGAGGCGGCGATTCCGCCTACGGGCGCGGCGGACCGGCCAACACCTTGAACATGACCCGCCGGTTCACGTCGCGGGCATCTTCGCCTGTTCCTTCCTGCAACGGCTTGCTTTCGCCGTAGCCCCGGGCCACGAGCCGGTCGTGCTCTACGCCCTGCCCGATCAGGTACTTCCGTACCGCTTCGGCGCGGCGCTGCGAGAGGTCCTGGTTGTAGTCGTCGGCGCCGATGTCATCGGTGTGACCCTGCACCTCCACCAGCCGCAGCTCCGGGTGATTTTCGAGGGCCGCTGCCACATCGTCGAGCACGCGGTAGCTGACGCCGGTGATCGTGGCGCTGTCGAGGTCGAAGAAGACCTTGTCCCGGATGTCCACCCGGTCGGCCAGCACCACCACCCGACTGGGCTCGAGCACGACCTTGACGGGGGTCTTCTTGTCTTTGGTGACGGTCGCCGACACCCGCTGGGGCCGGTAGTTTTCCGCCCACACGGATAGCTCCACCGTGCCCACGGCCACGGGTTCGATGCCCACGCCGTCCGCGCTGGTGGTGAACTTCCTGCCTTCACCGAGGATCGTGACCAGTGCCGCGATGGGCTGTCCCACGCCGTTCTCGACCGTCACGACCACGGTGCCGCCGACCGGCGCCACTTCGAGTTGGATCACTCGCTCGTGATTCGGCGCATCGGGGATGGTGAACGTGACCGCTTCGGTCAGGTAGTGAGGGGCTCGGGCTCGGGCGGTGTATTCGCCCGGCGGGAGCGAGCGTGTCAGGTCGCCATCGGGGATCGCCCACCGGCCGGTCTGCGGCCCGCTGGTGATCTCGATCGAGGAGCGTGCAAGCTTTTTCCCGTCTGTGTCGGTCACCACGAGGTGGGTGGGCACGAGCCCGCCGTCGGGACAGCCGTCCAGGTCGGCGATGCCGTTCGCATCTTCCGGCTGGTCGGGGCAGAGGTCGATGCCATCAGCCACGCCATCCCGATCGCGGTCGGGTCCAGCGGCGACAGGCCCCCCCCCTTCCCGCCGGGTGGGAGACCAGCCGATCCCCGCGGTCAAGCGGTATTCGGGTGCTCCCATGCCTAAGGTGAGCCCCGTTCCGAACGCGGCGGAGGCCACGAGGTTGGGCGTCACATGCGACTTGGCGCCCGCCCGCCATTCGAGGGGCGTGCTGCCCACGGCGTCGGATGCGTTGAACGACCAGTCGCCGTCGAGCTCTGCGACCAGCGCGAGTCGCTTGCCCACGGGCACGGTGGCGCCGGCTCCCCACCTGAGTTGCGTGCTGGGGGCGGCCGCCTGGAGCCCGAGGTTGCCGGCAAGGACCACCGACGTGCCCCACGCCACCGCCACGCCGCCGCCAAGCTCGGGCATGCCGGAGCCCACCCAGGCCTCGCTGTCGCCGGTCGGGATGGCGAGATCGGCGTAGACGCCGAGCCCCAGCCCACCCCGCGCCCGGTTCAGGACCTGCCCGAGCGCGGAAAGCCTCAAGTCCCCAGGAACGAACTGTTCTTCCATGTTGGCGCCGTCCACAACGTGAAGCGGCATGTCGGCGGCGACCGAAACGTGGCGCGTGGCCCAAGACAGGCCGAGGTCGAGGGTGGCCGCATAGGCGAGCACTGCGACCGGCATTCGCGCATCGTCGTACCGATATTGTAGCGGGGAGGCGGCGTAGTTGAATGCCGCGCCGCCGCCGAAGCCAGGGGCTCCGGGGCGGGAGTCGGTCACGGAGAAGAAGGAGTCGCTTACGAAGGCGGGGTGGTAGCGCTGGGCGTTCATCGCTGGGCTTTCCGCGAGGGCGATGCCCGGGGTCAACAGGGCGGTCGCCGCGGCCAAAACCCGGCCCGCCCGGCGCCGCCGCGACAGCAGGGCCCCCGCAACCAGCGCGCCGAGGATGGATGCACCCCCGCCTCCCGTCGAGCACGAGCCACCGGTGTAGTGGCCGCCGCACAGCGGGCCTTCGCAGGCTTCGCTGCCTCCCGTGCCAGCCGTGTCAATGGGTTCGTCGCAACCGTCGGGGTCGGGGTCGTTGTCCATGCGGTCGGGTAGACCATCGCAGTCTTCGTCGTCCTCGCAGCTCTCCTCGCCATCCCCGATGCCGTCGCCATCGGAATCGGCGTTTTCGGCATTGCTGCCGCAGGCGTGCTCGTCGCCGTTGGTCACGCCATCGAGATCGCGGTCCGCGCAGTCACCATCGGTGTCGTCGGTGTCGGCTCGGTCGAGGGCACCATCGCAGTCGCTGTCGCCTTGGGCCTCCTCGCCGTCCCCCACGCCGTTGTCGTCGGAGTCCGGGTCCTGGTAGTCGGGGATCCCGTCGGCGTCGGCATCTCCGGTGCCCTCTTCGGCGGTGGGGATTCCGTCGCCGTCGTCGTCGGGCTCGCAGAAGTCGGGGGTCCCGTTGCCGTCCGCGTCCGCAAAGCCCTCGTCTTCGTCGGCCACTCCATCGCCATCACGGTCGGCCGTGTCGGCACCGCCACAAAGCTCTTCCAAGGCATCTGCGATGCCGTCTCCATCGCCGTCGAGGTCATCGGTAGGGTCCCGCGGGTCGGTCTCCCATGCGTCTTGCAGGCCATCCTGATCGCGGTCCTCCACGCCATCCCCCACCGAGCCCCCGTCGGAGTCGAATTCGATGGGCCAGGTGGTCGTGGCGCCCCCATCCGCGTCGGCGACGAAGCAGCCTGCGGTGAGGTCTGTGTCCTCGAGAGGTTCGGTTACGCCGGACTCCAATCCGTCTGCGAGGCCGTCCCCATCGGTGTCGCAGAGCAGCGGGTCGGAGGCGCTTTCGTGCACCTCGTACCCGTCGGGTGCGCCATCGTCGTCGGTGTCGGCGTCGGTCTTGTCGGTGCCAAGCGCGTCCTCCTCAAGGTCGGTGAGGTCGTCCTGGTCTTGGTCGATTCCCACCGGGTCGGACCACGCGTCGGCCAGCGCGCCGAGGGTGGTCGAGTCGTCGGTGCCGCAGAGGTCGGCGTCGGCTCCGATGGGCGTGGTTGCGTTGCCGGACACGAACGCAACGCGGAAGGTGCCCTCGTAGAACTCGGAGTAGGGGAGCGCGGCGAGCTCGATCGTGAGGTCTACAAACCAGTCGTCGGTCGTATGGATGTTACTGGTAGAACCTCCATCGCTGCCGGTTACGGACGAGCGAACGAAGCGGTCGTCCCAGAACTCGATCAGGGAGGCGGAGGTCACCGCGACGCCCTCCGTGCCGGAGGAATTGCTGTAGGCGGACACCGTAGGCGAGATCCCGGTCGCCGCCAGGACGTACTCCCAGTTGTCGGCGTTCCCATCCGTTTCGATCAAAAACGACCAGTCCGCGGGGAACAGCGACGAGCCTTCGACGAGCCAGGGGGTTTCATCGACGCGCACGCGCAGGAAAAGGTCCTCGCCATCGGTCCACCAGTAGAGGGCCGGCCACGCGTTCGTCGTATCGCCAACGCAGTCGATGCCGTCTGGATTACCGTCTCCATCGCGGTCGTGGTCGTTAGAGATGTCCACCACATCTACGCCTGATTGGGTGAGCGGGACCCACGCTGCGTCGTCGGTGGGCCAGGCCTGGGCGCTGGGAGCAATCAGGAAGACGAGCATGTTTTACCCTTGACGCGTCAAGTATACTGCTTCCGCAAGGGCTTGTCGAGTGTGCTGGGACCGGTCCGTGGGACCGGCCTGTCGGAGCCGCTTCCGTTAGCCACACCGCAGCATGTCCACGGTCGCTCCGCTTCGTTCCGCCGCCACGATTATCCTGCTCCGAGATGGCCCAGCCGGCCCCGAGGTGTGGCTGATGGAGCGCGCGAGATCGGTTGGATTCATGCCGTCCGCGTGGGTTTTTCCCGGTGGACAGGTCGACGAGGAGGATGCTGCGGCAGCCTCCGTGGGTGGAGATTTCGACCGCGTGCCGAAGCCATTCTGGACGGCCGCGCTGCGCGAGCTTGCCGAGGAAGCGAACGTGACGATCACCCTCGATGGCGCTTGGGACCTGCGCGGGGTTGGGGTGTGGGCGCATTGGGTCACGCCCGAAGTCGAGCCGCGCCGGTACGACACCTGGTTTTTCGTGGCCCGCATGCCGGAGGGCACCGAGGCGGTGGTCGATGGGCGGGAAGCCTCGTCGGGAGGCTGGTTCCGCCCCGCGGACGCCCTCGCGGCGACCGACAGGGGGGAGCTGCCTGTCGCCCCGCCCACGCTCCGCACGCTGACGGAGCTTTTACCCTACGAAGATGTCGCGGCGGTCCTGGCGGCGGTGCGGCATACTCCACCGATCATGCCGCGCTTTCACCAAGACCAGGAAACGCTGTTTGTGCTCCTGCCTGGGGATCCCGACCACCCATCGGCCGAGCGCGTTGACCCGCCATGGAGGTATGCGTTTTCCTCCGGCCGCTGGTGGGCCCGCCCGTGACGTTCGATGCGCTCGCGCTCGGCCCCGGTCGCGACGCCAACCGCGTATGCATCGTGGCCGAAGTGGCGCCCGACGGAGCGCAGCCTCGTTTTCCTGGCCACAAGGGCGAGCTTGCGAGGCATTGGGTGTTGCGCGGTCCCGACGCCGCCAGGCGCACCCGCGGCTTGCTCGCTGCCGGTGCCGTCGACCGCGCCTGGCGCTGTCTCGCCGCAGCGCCGCCGCCGAGCGACGACATTCCACCGGAGACCCCGACC
>CAMBIK010000098.1 GCA_945867435.1 Klebsiella pneumoniae | reverse complement strand
GGCGCCGGCTACTACCTGAATAACTACGGCGGCGGCGGCGCGATGATCACGGGGGGCGGCGGCGACTACGGCGGCGGCGCCACGGCGGGGGACAGTTGGACCGGCGGCAGCTACCCGGAGGCGGCCGCAGGCGTCGAGTACGGCTCCGAAGATCTCGACACGATGTTCCCAGGTTCTGGCGGTGCCGGAGTCTGGTACGGCACGTCCAGCCCAGGGTCTGGCGGCAACGGGGCCGGCCTGATCTTCATGGGCGTTCAGACCTTGACGGCCACCAGCACGGACTCGATCACAGCGATCGGTGCCTCCACCGCGGCCTGGTCCACGGGTAGCTGGACCTATGGTGCGGGCGGCGGAGCGGGCGGCACCATCTGGATCATGGCCGACACGCTCTCCCTCCCCGCCGACTCCGTTGTGGCGACCGGCGGAGTTGGCGAATCGACCGCAACCCGCAACGGCGGGGACGGCGGCGAAGGACGCATCCGCATCGACTTCAACGAACTGAACGGCTTCATGTCGACGGCGCGCGCCTCGGAGACCCAGGCGAACTCGGCTTGCGAACCCGATGCCGGGTACCTCGCGGCGCCGTAGCGGGAGCGGCCGCGGGGGGGCCCACCGAGTGCGGCCTTGACACTATCCTACCCATGGAATATTGCTGTCTTTCGACATAGTTGATGGCCGAAGCCTCCGCTGACCCCCGTCTGGCCGCCCAGATCATCGAGCTCATGGGGCTCCTCCATTCACGGATGGCGGGGGATGCCATGCAGATCATGACCGAGTTGAACCTCACGCTTCCTCAAATGGTGTGCCTGCACATGCTGAAGACCGGAGGGTCGAGCAGCGTCGGCGGCATCGGAGGAACGCTGAACCTGTCCCCCAGCGCGACCAGCCACCTCGTCGACCGTCTCTTCGAACGACACATCGTCACTCGCGAAGAAGACCCGGCGGACCGGCGGCAGAAGCTCATCGCCATCACCCCCCTCGGAATCGAGATCGTGGACCGACTGGCCGCCGCCCGGTCCGAGCAGATCGGGGCGGCCCTCGCGGACATCGAGCCCGAGCTTCGTAGCCAGCTTACCGACCTAATAACCTTGATTATCGTCCAGTTGCGCCGTGGAGGGCCCGTCCGATGTCCGCAATCGTAGAACTAACCAACGTCGTGAAGGACTACCCCCTCGGGAAGCTCGTCGTCACCGCGCTCAACGACGTGTCACTGGCCATCGAAAAGGGCGAATTCACCGCGATCGCTGGGCCTTCCGGCAGCGGAAAGACGACCATCCTCAACATGATCGGCTGCATGGACGTGCCAACCTCCGGCACGGTCTCGGTGGATGGCACCCTGACCAGCAACCTGGACGATCACGCGCTGACCGAGCTGCGACTGAATCGGATCGGGTTCATCTTCCAGAGCTTCAACCTAATCAACGTGCTGGATGTTCGACAGAACGTCGAGTTTCCGCTGCTGCTCCAGGGAAAGCTCTCGTCGCGTCAGCGGTGGGAACGGGTCGAGGAGATGGTGGCGAAGGTGGGGCTCACGAAGCAAATGGGCCAGCGCCCCAACGAGCTTTCGGGAGGACAGCGACAGCGCGTGGCGATCGCCCGGGCGTTGGTCACCAATCCCGCCATCGTTTTGGCCGATGAACCCACGGCCAACCTCGACTCTGTAACTGGCCACGCGATCATCGAACTGATGCGCGAACTGAACAAGAATGACCACACCACCTTCATCTTCTCCACCCACGACCCCAAGGTGATGGAGAGTGCCACGCGCGTGCTCATGGTGGCCGACGGAAAGCTGACATGAGCTCGTTCCTCCTGGCGTTACGCCTGGCAGTCCGAAATGTCGGCGCCCATGCGGTCAAGAACCTCATCGTGGGCGTGATCCTCGTCTTCGGTACGGTGATCGTGGTTTCGGGCGGGGCGCTCCTCGACAGCCTGGACACCGCCATGCGCCGCAGCATCACGACGAGCGTGACCGGCGATCTCCAAGTTTTCGACAAAGATGCCCGCGACACGCTCGCGATGCTGGGCGACATGAACTTCGGCGGCTCGGACAACGGAGAGGTCCCCGACTTTCAGGCGGTGAAAACGGCGCTGGCCAACACCCCGGAGGTGGCCGAAGTGCTCCCAATGGGCATCGGCAACGCCACAGTGTTCGGCGCCAACGACATCGACCGCACCCTTGACGACTTGCGCGTGGCGCTTCGCGATGCAAATGCTGCGCGGCAGACCACACTTATCGAACGAATTCAGCGCATCTGCTCCGACATCCGACCCGAGCTCGACCGCGTGGAATCCATCACGAGCGATAAGGAGAAGGTCGCGGAGGACCGGGCGAGCCTCGACCGCGTGATCGCACCCGCCTTCGCCGCCGAGTTCCTCGCCGACCCCATCGGCACCATCGACTGGATGGACGGCCACATCGCCGCCCTGGCCACCGACAGCCGACTGGCGTACTTTCGGCTGCTGGGCACTGATCTCCCCGCCTTTGCACGAACGTTTCCGCGGTTCGAGATCACGCGGGGGGGGCCCGTACCTGCAGGCGAACGCGGCATCGTGCTGAACGAATCGATGGTCGAACAGTGGCTGAAGAACCCCATCGCCCGTGAGTTCGATGCCTTGGACAAGGAAGTCAACCAGAACAGCGGCAGCATCGGCACCAGCGGCGTCTGGTTCGACAGGGTCGCGCGGATGAGCAGGCAATATCGCCGCATCCTCTACCAGCTCGATTCCGAAGAGTCGGCCGCGCTTCTGCCGCTACTTCAGGCCGAGCTGAAGGCCACGGGGAGCGAGATGATTCCGCTCCTGAAGGCGTTCCTCTCGGTGACCGACGAAACCCTCGTCCGTCGAAAGCAGTTCTTCTACGACAATATCGGCCCCCGCATCCGCCTGTACGACATCAACGTGGGCGATACCCTTCCTCTGAGGGCCTTCACCAAGTCTGGCTACCTGAAGTCCCTGAACGTCAAGGTCTACGGCGTGTATCGGTACAAAGGTGTCACGAACGACGACAGCTCGGCGGGCGCCTATTGTCTTTTGGACATGCCGAGCTTCCGGGAGCTGTACGGCAAGATGACCGATGCCCAACGGGAGGAGTTGGCCGAAATCAAAGTCAGCGTCGGGGCCAAGGAGGTTGACCCAGCGGCGAGCATCGAGGACCAACTCTTCGGCGGGGGCGGCGAGATCGAGGCCACGGCGACCGAAGACAGCACGCTCGCCACCCTCGACACCATGACCTTCGGTAGAGTGGAAGACCGGGTCCAGCACGCCTTCACCCAGGAACAGATCGATAACGGCCTGGCCACAAACATAGCCGTGATCCTCAAGGACCCTTCCCAGGGCGCCCAGGGGCTAATCGCCACCCAGGCGGCGCTCGACAAGGCGGGCTTGAACCTTCAGGTGATCGACTGGCGTGCCGCCTCGGGGCTCGTCGGCCAGGCCGCAACCGTGGTGCAGTTGGTGCTGTTCGTGGCGGTAGGCGTGCTGTTCCTCGTCGCGATGGTCATCATCAACAATGCGCTGGTGATGGCCACCCTGGAACGGACCGGCGAGATCGGCACCATGCGGGCCATCGGCGCTCAGCGGGGCTTCGTTCGGCTCATGTTCGTCTTGGAGACCGGCATCGTGGGCCTGGCCTCCGGCGTAGTCGGGGCTGGACTGTCGGCGGCGCTGATCTCCTGGCTGCACACAGCGGGGATTCCCGCCGGGAACGACTTCCTCAGCATCCTGTTTGGAGGGAAGGCGATGTACCCGGAGCTGCACGCATCCAATGTCGCGCTCGGCCTCGGCCTGGTCACGGTCGTGAGCACGATCGCCACCATTTACCCCGCGATCCTTGCGTCGAGCGTGCCTCCCGTGGTCGCGCTTCAAGGGAAGGAGTGAAACAATGACGATGCTCGCCCTCATTGCATACCGCAACCTGGTGCAAGCCCGACGCCGCACGCTCCTGCTCTCCGGGGCGATAGGCCTGGTGACCACGCTGCTCGTGCTGCTTCTGGCGCTGTCGCAGGGAATCTCGGACAACCTCGTGAAGAGCGCCACCACGCTCTCGGCGGGTCATGTGGTGGTGGCCGGCTTCTACAAGCCATCGCCGAGCCAAGCGATCCCGATGGTCACAAACGCCGCGTCGGTGTTGGAAGTGATCGAGAAAGAGACCCCGAACCTTGAGTACATCATCGCTCGGGGGCGAGGGTGGGGCAAGTTGGTTGGGCCGGGAGGCACCGTACAGAGCGGGCTTTCAGGCGTGACCTTGGCCAACGAGCCACGGTTCGTCGATGCGCTCCCCTTGGCCGAGGAACGCGAGTACAAGGAAGGCGGCGATTCTAAAATCATGGGGGACGCATCCCGTATCGGAGAGCTAGGCAGCATCATCCTGTTCGCCAATCAGGCGAAGCGTCTGGAAGTGGGCGTCGGCGACGCGATCACCTTCATCACCGAAACGAACGATGGCCGCACCAACACCATCGACCTCACCGTCGTCGCGATCGCCCGTGACCTGGGCATGTTGTCCAGCTGGTCGGTGTTGGTGAACATGGAGTCTCTGCGAAAGGTCTACAAGCTGAGTGACAACACGACGGGCGCCTATTGGGTCTACATCAAGGACATCGAGAACGCCCCCGAGGTGATGACGCTCCTCCGGGTCAAGCTCGCGCAGGCCGGATTCCAGTTGATGGACCACGACCCGAATCCCTTCTTCTTCAAATTCGAAACGGTTGCTGGCGAGGATTGGACCGGTCAAAAGCTGGATGTCACCATCTGGAGAGACGAAGTGTCCTTCCTGGTGAAGATCCTGGACGCCTTCAATGTGGTCACCGTGTTCATCGCCGCGGTGCTGCTCATCATCATCGCCATCGGCATCAGCAACACGATGTTCAACACCGTGCGAGAACGCACTCGCGAGATCGGCACCATGCGGGCCATCGGCATCCAGCGGAATCGAGTCTTACTGCTATTCCTGATGGAAGCCGGACTTCTTGGACTCTTCGCCACCACATCGGGCGCCGTTTTCGGTGCGATTGTCGCCGTGGGCATCGATCTGGCGGCGATTCCCGTCCCGATCCCTGCCCTCCGCGCCATCCTGCTCTCGGACACCATTCAGATGACGGTCCGGGCCGAAACGCTTGCGGCCAGCGTCGGCTTCCTCACCCTGGCCACCGGTCTCGCGGCGCTTTGGCCCTCCTTCCGCGCGGCCCGCATGCGCCCGATCGTCGCGCTTGGCTACGCATCCTAAGGTACCCCTACGAGGTTCATTATGTTCGCTCTCCTCTTTCATGTTGCGGCTGCGCTCGGCGCCCCTTCCGACTCCGACATGGTGCGGATGCTGACCGTGATCGACGACCGGCAGCAGAACAACGGAGACTACAAGTCGCTGGTGTACATCGAGAACAAGCAGGCCGGAAAGTCCGACCTGGTGTACCAGGCGCTTGTGTATCGCCGCGATGCCGATGACAAGCTGATCATCCTCTTTGCGAAACCGCAGTCGGAAGCCGGTAAAGGCTACCTTCGCCTGGAGAACAACCTGTTCTTGTTCGATCCAACGGTCGGCAAGTGGGAGCGTCGCACCGAACGCGAGCGGATCGGTGGCACAAGCTCCAACCGTCAGGACTTCGACCAGTCGCGGCTACACGAGGAATACACGCCGGCCTTCGTGGCTGAGGAGAAGCTGGGCAAGTTCGCGGTGAATCACCTCAAGCTCGCCGTAAAGGCCAACGCGGATGTCGCCTACCCCGCCGCAGACCTGTGGCTGGACACCTCCACGGGCAATGTCCTCAAGCGCCAGGACTACGCCGATTCGGGCCGGCTGATGCGCACCACCTATTATCCGGCGTGGAACAAGATCTTCTCCGAATCGAAGCGGGCCGATGTGTACTTCCCCAAGGAGATTCGCATCATCGACGAAGTCGAGAAGGGAAGGGCGACTACCGTCGTGATTCAAGAGGTCGATCTCAAGCCGCTCGACCCGAACATCTTTACCAAGGCGTGGCTCGAGTCGAAGAGCCGCTGATGGCCGCTCCCCTGCTGTGGTGCTTCGCCCTGGCCCTTGCAGAAGACGAGGATGCCATGTTCGGAGGCGAAGATCCGCCGGCGACGGCACCCGATTCCACCGACCTGGGCGACATCCAACTCAAGGAGACCAGCAGCGCCGACATCGCCTCGCGCCTGGGCCTCGCAGACGAGCGCCTCACGATCGGCGGAAAGCTCTATCTGCGCGCCAACGCCGCCTTCACCGAGGGCACCGACCTCGAAGACACGCCCTACACATCGCCCAACCTGCTCGACCTCTACACCGATGTTCGTCCAAGCGACCGAGTGAGAGGCTTCGCGCAGGCGCGCCTCCGCTACGACTTCAGCCTCACGGAGGGTGACACCGACCTGTATGGGACCGCTGTCGAGCCCGGCTCCGTGACCCTAGACCAGCTCTGGCTCAAATTTGATCTCGCGCACCGCGTGTATCTGACTGTCGGTCGCCAACGCATCAAGTGGGGAAGCGGCCGCTTCTGGAACCCCACCGACTTCATGAACCAGCAAACCTTGGATGCTCTCAACGCGTCGGTGTTTGACGAGCGCACCGGGGTCACGCTGTTGAAGGTGCATGTGCCTATCGAATCGATCGGTGCGAACGTGTACGGCGTAGCCAACTTCGACGGCGCCGACACGGTCGAGCAGATTGGGGGTGCGCTCCGCACGGAATGGGTGCTCGGCCCCTCCGAGGTGGCGCTCTCCGCCGCGGCCCGAAAGGGCGACCCGCTCCGTCTCGGAGCTGACGTATCGGCCGGCGTGGGCCCCTTCGACATCCGTTTGGAAGCCGCCGTGAAGCATGGCGACAACAGCGCCTACTACGAGGGAGAGTTTGACCTCGATGCGCTCTACCACTTCGACAGTATCGATGACTTGGACGACCTGAAGTTCCCCACGGAGGTCGACCGTTCCGACGAGTGGATCCCTCAGGTCACCGCCGGCGCCGAGCTGGGCGTGAAGGTCAACGACGAAGACACCGTGTATCTGGGCGCCGAGTATTTCTACAATGGCGGTGGTTACGACGACAGCACCCTCTACCCAGCGCTGCTCCTTTCCGGCGCGTTCAACCCGTTCTACCTCGGCCGGCACTATGCAGCGGCCTACGTCGCAGTGCCAGGCCCCGGCAACTGGGACGACACGAGCTTCACCGCCAGCACCCTGGCGAACCTCAGCGACCGGAGCTACGCCTCGCGCTTGGACGTATCGACACGTCTGAACACGTTTCTCAGCGTGAATGCGTACGGTCAGGTGAGCTACGGCGGGAACGGCGAGTTCCACTACGCTTGGGAGTTGAAGCCGCTCGCCGTTCCAGACGGCGTCGGGCTCGACCCTGCGCTCGAGGCCCTGCTGGAGTCCGGCGTCGAGATCCCGGCCCCGATTGCCTCCTTCGGCGTCGGTGCGATGGTGAATTTCTAAACGAGGGGTGGGACCCGTTTCCCGCGCACCACGATAAGCAGCCCCGATGTCCGACCACGCCCGCGTGAGCGCCGAACTGGCGCGCATCGACGCCTTCTTCCCCGTGCTTCAAGGACTCGGCACCCGGTGGGCAGCGACTCGTCCCTTCGAAGGCCTGACCGTGGGTGTGCACCTGCACCTCACCACAATCACCCTCGCGCTGATGCGCGAGCTGGTGCTGGGCGGCGGCCGCTGGGTCGTGAGCGCCGCGAACCCCGCAACGACCGACCCCGGCGTTGTCGAGTACATCCGAACGCTCGGCCTCGATGTACACACGGGGCGCGGCGCGAAAGATGGCATCGCGGCCACGGTGGCGGAGGATCCGATGCTGTTCGCGGATGTCGGCTTCGCCCTGGGTGGCGCCCTCTTGGATGCCGGACAATGCCCCCGCGGCGGCGTGGAAATCACCCGCTCGGGAGTTCAGAGGCTCCGCGAGCGCGGGCCGATCCCCTTCCCCGTGCTGAACATCAACGACGGCAGGCTCAAGCCCGCGGTGGAAGGGCGGCGCGGCGTGGGGGAAGGCCTCTGGCCGGCGTTCACCACGCTCACCGGTCAGCACCTCTCGGGGCGGATGGTGCTCGTCGTCGGCTACGGACCGGTGGGAGCAGGGGTGGCCGCCTTCGCCAGGGCAGCGGGGGCAACCGTTGAAATCGCGGAGTTAGACCCGGTGCGGCGACTGATCGCTCATTACGATGGGTTCGCGACTACCGATGCCGTTCCCGCCCTCAAGCGCGCCCGGATCGTGGTCACCGCGACCGGCCGAACGAACACCCTGGGCGCCGCCGAGCTCGCCAGCATGCCGGACGGATCTATCGTCCTGAGCGCCGGCCACATGGTGGACGAGATCGATATGCGCTGGCTGCGCAACAACGCGGAGACCATCGACCAGATTGGGAAGTTGGTCGTGCGCTACACGATGCCGGGTGGCCGCAAGGTGACCGTCCTCGCCGATGGGCAACCGCTCAACATCGTGACCAACAGCGGTTCGCCCGAGCCGGTGCTGCTGCACTTCGTCCTCCTCGGGCTGGGCCTGGAACACCTCGCCACCACCGACCCGCCACCGGGCGAGCTCGCCGTGCCGCCCGCCCTCGAAGAAGAGGTGGCGCAGCTGGCTCTGAAGGTAATCGAGCGCCCCGTGTGAGACCGGCGCTGCGCGAAGTGGTGGCGCTCCTGCAGGCCCACGACGCGGCAGGCGCCCTCGCGGCCCTGGATGCGCTGCGCGACCTGACCCCGGATGAGGCGGCGCACGCCCACGCGTGGAGAGCCCAGGCCTTGCGAGCCGTGGGCCGAGTCGAGGAGGCGGCTCGGGAGGTGAGTCACGCCCTTCGCCACGCCAAGGGCGTCGCAGACAGCGACGGGGTCACCGCGCTGCGGGCGCTCCACACTGAAATCTACGCATCTATCGCCAATCTTCGCCTCGCCGAAGCCGGCAGGCAGGCCGATGCCGCCCTCGCGCTCACGCCGGATGCCGAGTTGGACGCAGAAGGCCTGCTCCGCAAGGCCATCGCGCTCCTGGACGCTGCGGACCCCGAAGCGGCCGAGCGGGTGACTCGGCTCGCGCTAGCCCGTGCCCTTGCCCCTCGCGAGGTGGTCCTCACCCATCTGGCGCTCGCACGCCTCACGTTGGACCCCGCGCTCGTCCACGCGGCGCATCGCGCGGCCGATGCCGCCGACGACCACAACCTGCTCACGGCCGTAGCCCAAGCGGCGCGCGCCCTGGGGATCCGTTTCGCCCCCCCGACGTTTGGATGATGGGTTAGCGGCGAGTGCGATGCGGATCGGCCTTTTCCGACACGGCGTCGCCGAGGACTCGGCCCGCACCGACTTCGATCGAAGGTTGACTCCGGCCGGCGAGGCCGAAGTCGCACGGATGGCGGAGCTGATCGAACGCGCCGGGTACCGTCCGGGTTGCATCGTTCACAGCCCGCTGGTCCGAGCGGTGCAGACCGCCGTCATCCTTCACCAGCGTTTCCCGGACGTACCGATCCAGGAATCGGACGAGCTGGCGCGCCCCAACCTGGACGCGATCCTGCGCGCCTGCGCGGCGCTTGACGATCCGCTTCTGGTGGGGCACGAAACCACCCTTGGGGACCTCGTCGGCAAGCTGATCGGCGCGCCCCAAGGCTCCACATGCTTGGAGCGTTCTGGCTTCGCCCTCATCGAGGTTGACCGGATTCCGAGCACGCGCCCCGGAAAGCTGCGCGCTTTCCTCCACCCCGCGTTGGCGCCGGAGAAGTAGGGCGCCCACGGCTCCGCGGGATAGGCCGCGCTGCGTCATGGCTGTCAACCGCGCGGGCATCGTCGACCGGAACTTCGTGGCTCTCCTTGGAGCGCTTCGTGGCGGTCCTCCACGCGACGACCTAGGTTCGCCCGTGCGTCCCGGCACCTCGCTGTCCGCCCGCATGGCGATTGAACTGTTCACCAGCCAGCTCGAGAGCCGCCATCTCGATCTCGCCGCCCGACTGTTGAAGACACGGAACGAGTGCTTCTACACCATCGGGTCGAGCGGGCATGAGGGGAATGTCGCGGTCGCGGCCGCGTCACGGCCCGACGATCCAGCGTTTCTTCACTACCGGAGCGGAGGGTTCTATATTCAGCGCGGCCGCCAGGTCCCAGGCGCCACCCCGGTGATGGACGTGATGCTGGGACTGTGCGCCAGCGCCGACGAGCCCATCGCCGGGGGGCGGCACAAGGTTTTCGGTTCGAAGTTGCTTGAAATTCCTCCGCAGACCTCGACCATCGCCTCTCATCTGCCGAAGGCGGTGGGCATGGCGCTGGGCATCGCCCGGCACGGAGACGAGCGGATCTCCCTGTGCAGCTTCGGAGATGCCTCTGCGAACCACAGCACAGGGGTCGGTGCCATCAACCACGCGGAATGGCTCGCCCACCAGGGCAGGGACTGCCCCGTGCTGTTCATCTGCGAAGACAACGGCATCGGAATCTCCACGAGCACGCCCGAAGGCTGGATCGCTACCACCTACGGCAACCGGGCCAATCTCGCCTATGTCTGCGGCGATGGTCTGGATCTGCCCGATGCCTACGACGCGGCCGTCGCCGCCGTTTCATGGGTCAGAACCCACCGCAGGCCCGCCTTCCTGCACCTGCGCACGGTGCGACTCCTCGGCCACGCGGGGAGCGACGTTGAATCCACCTACCGTCGCCCCGACGAGATCGCGGCCGAAGAAGCCAAAGACCCGTTGCTCACCTCCGCTCGGCTCCTCGTGGAGCAGGGATGGATGTCGGCGGAGGATGTGGTGGCGCTGTACGAAGGTGTGCGGGTGCGCGTCGTCGCCCTTGGCGAAGAGTGTATCCAACGCCGAAAGCTGACGAGCGCAATCGAAGTTGTCCAGCCGCTCGCCCCGGCAAGCACCGCTCGGGTGGAAGCCGAAGCGGCGCGGGCCACCCCCCCGGAGGCCCGTCGTGCGGCATTCGGCTGCGAGCTGCCCGAGGCCGACAAGCCGCGTCACCTCGCGGTGCAGATCAACCGGGTGCTCGCAGAGAGCCTGGCGAAATACCCGGAGATGCTCATCTTCGGCGAGGATGTCGGCCGCAAAGGCGGCGTGTATCACCTCACCGCCGACCTTCAGAAGCGCTTCGGCAAGGACCGGGTGATCGACTTCCTGCTCGACGAGCAGAGCATCCTCGGCAGCGCCATCGGCTACGGGCAAGCAGGGTTTCTTCCTGTTCCGGAAATTCAGTACCTCGCCTACTTCCACAATGCCTGCGACCAGCTCCGCGGCGAGGCGGCCTCCCTCCAGTTCTTCAGTAACGGCCAATTTCGCAACCCGATGGTCGTGCGGATCGCGGGCTACGGGTACCAGAAGGGCTTCGGCGGCCACTTCCACAACGACAACTCGGTCGCCGCACTGCGCGATATTCCAGGTATCATTATTGCTTCACCGGCATGCGGCCACGATGCCGTGGGCATGTTTCGGACATGCATCGCCGCGGCGAGCATCGACGGCGCCGTCTGCGTCTTTTTAGAGCCCATCGCGCTCTACATGGCCAAAGACCTGCATAACGACGGCGATGGCGAATGGAACACCAGTTTCCCCGCCGAAGGTACGTCCGTTCCACTGGGGCGGGGACGCCTGTACGGGGATGGCGAAGACCTCACGATCGTGACCTGGGCCAACGGACTGTGGATGAGCTTGCGGGCCGCGAGGAAGTTTGAGGCGGAGACAGGCAAGCGCGTACGGGTGCTGGACCTGCGCTGGTTGGCGCCGCTCCCGGTAGACGACATCGTGAGCGCCGTCGAGGCCACCGGCCGGGTGCTGGTGGTCGACGAATGTCGGCGTTCGGGAGGGATCTCTGAGGCGGTCTTTACCGCGCTCGTGGACCGGGGCGTCGTCGCAAGCATGGCGAGGGTCGCCAGCCTCGACACGTTCATCCCGCTGGGAAGCGCCGCCAACCTCGTGCTGGTCCAGGAAACCGACATCCTGCGCGCCGCCCACGCGCTGGTCAACGCATGAGGCCCCGCGTTGTCCTGGTGTGCCCCGGCCGCGGAAGCTATTCGCGCGACACATTGGGAAGCCTGCGTTCCACGCCAAGTGTTTCGGCCGCCGACGCCTTGCGTGCCTCCCTGGGGCGACCCACTCCCACCGAGATGGACCGGGCTCCGGCCTTCGTCTCCAAGCTCCATGTCGCCGGGGAAAACGCCTCCATCCTCACTGCGGCGTGTACGCTCGCGGACCGCGATGCCCTCGGAGACATCGATGTCGTCGCCGTCATCGGCAACTCGATGGGCTGGTACACCGCGCTGGCCGTGGCCGGAGCGCTGCCCCTTGCCGACGCGCTCCATCTCATCGAGACGATGGGGCAGATGCAGGCCGGCAACATCGTAGGCGGGCAGATCCTCTACCCACTGGTGGACGAGGCGTGGCTGCCCCTCCCCTCGCCCGAGTTGAACCAGATCCTCGCAACGACGCCGGGCCTGTACACCAGCATCCGGCTCGGTGGGCAGGTGGTGCTCGGCGGCACCACCGAGGCCATCGCCCTGACCATGTCGCGGCTACCGCCCCGGAAAATTGGCGAACGCGACGCGCCGATGCAGTTGCCGCTGCATTCGGCCTTCCACACGCCGCTCCTGGCAGAAACGGCTGTCCGCGCCCAGGCAAACCTCGCGGAGCTTACCTGGCAAGCGCCCTCGATTCCGCTTGTGGACGGGCGCGGCGCTCTCTTCCGCCCCGGGTCGGCCAATCCGCAGGCCATCCGAGCGTACACCCTGGGTCATCAGGTAACGGAGACCTACGATTTCACTGCCAGCGTGCGGGTCGCCGTGCGTGAATACGCCCCAGACCACCTGGTGCTGCTCGGTCCGGGCGGCAACCTCGGCGGCGCGGTCGCCCAAGCGATGATCGCCGAAGGCTGGCGCGGCCTACACAACCGGGCAGACTTCTCCCTCTTGCAGGCGAAGTCTCCGCTTGTGTTGGCCATGAATCGCCCCGAGCAGCGGGCGCGGGTGGTGGCGTGACCGACCGCGAGCTGCTGGAAGAGGCGCTCGGGTTGAAGGAGCTGGATCGCGCAGGTTGGAAGCGGGTAGGCGTGACCAACCCGGAGAGCGTGGCCGACCACAGCTTCGGCGTCGCGCTCGCCGCGCTCGTCCTCGCGCCGCCCCACCTCGACCGCGCACGGCTCCTAGGCATGGCGCTCGTGCACGACCTTGCCGAGGTCCGGGTGGGCGACATCACGCCCCACGACGGGGTGCCGCGGGAAGAAAAGCGGCGGCGAGAGAGCGTGGCGGCCCACGAGATGTTCGCCCATCGACCCGACCTTCTCGCGCTGTGGGCGGAGGCGGAGGCCGCCGAAACCGAAGAAGCTCGCTTCCTGAAGACCCTCGACCGTCTGGACTTGCGCCTCACTGCCGAGCGATACGGTGCTCGCGGTGCCGATGTGTCCGAGTTCCTCCACGATCGGATGTGACGAATCAGGACGGATTGGGTTACGGTGGTCCACCTCCCCGAGCTCGAATGCGCGCTGTTAATTTCGCCACCACCCTCATCATCGGCCTGATCCTTGGGTGTGTCGGCACGCCACCGACCTCCGACGACTCCGGCGCGAAGGGCGGCGGCGGCGGCGGCGGCGGCGGCGGCGGCGGCGGCGGCGGTGATACCGACACGGATACCGACACGGATACCGACACGGATACCGACACGGAGACCGAC
>CAMBIK010000097.1 GCA_945867435.1 Klebsiella pneumoniae | reverse complement strand
GGTATCGCGAAGCGAACGATGCGGCTCAGCCGAGCATCACGTCATCCAGACTGTAGAGGCCCGGCACCCGACCCACCGCCCAGCGTGCTGCACGCAGCGCGCCAGAGGCGAAGATCCCGCGATGCATGGCGACATGGCCGAGTTCAAGGCGTTCGCCCGGACCGCAGAGGTACAGCCGATGCTCCCCCACGATGTCCCCACCCCGAACGGCGTGCATGCCCACCTCGCCGGGGGCGCGGGGGCCGACCCGGCCGTTCACCTGGGGCCCCAGCCCCTCGACCAAACGGAGCGCAGTGCCACTGGGAGCGTCGCGTTTTTGATTGTGGTGAAGCTCGACTATCTCCAGGTCCCAGTCGGGAAGCGCAGTGCGTGCCTCACGCGCAAGTCTGGCGAGCAACGCCACGCCCACCGAAAAGTTCGCGGCGTGAACCACCGGCACATGGGGCGAGCCGGGAGGCGTGAAGCCCGTGGTGCCCGACACCAGAGGCACCGACGTGGCGGCGAGCAGCCGAGCGAACCCCTCGGGCGTCGAGAAGTCCATGATCACGTCGGCAGCGAGGTTTCCGGGGAGAGTGCGACCGCACGCAAAGGCAAGTTCGAGGTCCGCCGCCGCCTCGATCTCGGCGACCACGGTCCGGCCCATTCGGCCAGTCGCACCGTGTACGCCTACACGAATCACGCGAGATCCGGCAGCAGCGACTCATCCGGCGGCGTGCCGCGCGCGAGTGGCAAGCGAAGCTCGTTCCGGCACAGGCCCATGTCCGCCAGCATCATCTTGACCGGGATGGGGTTGGTTTCAGCGAAGAGGTAGCGAATCACGGGGTACAAGGAGCGGTGTTCGCGGTGTGCTCCCGCAACATCCCCCCGCTGCCAGGCTTCCCATATGGCCACCATGAGGCGCGGTGCCACGTTCGAAAGCACCGAGATCACGCCCGCCCCCCCGACCGCGAGCAGGGGCATCCAAGTGAAGTCATCGCCGCTGAGCACGGGCTTCGCCGAGCGGAGCATGAAGTCCTGGCCGTAAGTGACATCCCCGGTGGCTTCCTTCACCGCCACAATGCCTTCCACCTCGGCCAGCACGGCGAGCTCCGTGGGGTTCAGTCGCTGCGCCGTTCGCCCCGGCACATGGTACAGCACGATCGGCAGCCCAGGCGCACAAGCGGCGCGAACGTGGGCTCGGAGCCCATCCAGATTGGGCTTGTTGTAGTAGGGAAGGACCAACAGGCCTGCGTGCGCGCCAAGCGCCTGCGCCTTCACGACGTTCGCCACGGTCGATTTGGTCGCGTTGGTGCCCACCCCCATGGTGACTCGCACGCTGGTGCCCACGACTCCGAGAGCCTCGACCAGCAGTTGGTCCCTCTCTTCGTCGTCCAGCGTCGGCGCTTCGCCGGTGGTACCCGCCACGACCACACCCGCCACGCGCGCCCTCACCTGCCGGGCCAGGAGCGACTCCCACGCATCCAAATCCAGTCGGTCGTCCGCAAAAGGCGTGATCAACGCCGTGTGAACGCCCTCCCAGCTCATCAAAACTCCACGGCTCCGAGGAGGCGCGCCGCGAAGGCGGGCGCATCGAAGCCCGAGCCCAGGTCGGCATCGGTGTGCTCGGTGTACAGCGGACCAGGCAAGAAGAAGCCCGCCGTACCCTGGAACCACACATGGGGGTGCGGATCCCAGCGCACAGAAAGGTCGAACTCGTTGCCATAGCCTTCGTTCGCTTCGTCGGTCCCGGCGCTGTCGGCCCGCGCCGCTATGACCCACGCCAGTTCGGCCTCGACGTTGGTCAGCAGCTTGTACTTCACTGCAGGGCGGAAGTAAATGGCGTTGGAGATACCATCACCGGACAGCGCGGCCTCGGTGGTGCGCCCGCCGTTGCTGTCGTTCTGCGCGGCGGATTCCAGCGTGGGCATCGGTTCTTCAAACATCAGGAGGCCCACGTTGTGGTCTCGGTCGAAGGTGAAGGTCTTGATGGTCGAGTCGGAGGGGTCGTCATCGCCCGTGGCGAGCCCCACTTCGCCGCCAAAACTGAGCTTCTCCGCCTTGTAATCTACCTTGACCATCGCGCCGAACGCGGTGATGGTGATGTCGTTGGCACCCGTGTCGAGGTTACCTCCGCCAAAAACACCCACGGCCTCGATCTCGGCGCGAACGGATCCCAGCTCGGCAAACCCCCAGAGATCCCCGGTAAAGGCCTGATAGTTGTCAGGCGCTTCAGGGCGAAAGCGATAGTTGCCCAAAAATCCTGCGCCCACGGTCTCCGTGCGGTAGCCGAACGCGGCGGAAGCCGCCTGCATGTCGTCGGCCCCCCCCACGAACCCTTCGTACTGCACGTCGTACGCCGCCATCACGAACACGGGACCGATGCGCCCGCTCACCTGCACGCGGTCGGCGGTGTCCCCATACTCTGCATCCACGGCGTTGCCATCGTTCCACAGCAGGCCCGCGCCCCACTGCATGGGCATGCGGCCGAGCGCGATGCGGCCCCAGCTAGTGTAGGCCTCGCCCCAGCCCCTCACGGCCTGAAGTCCCGCGCCGCTGGTCACCACGCCATCGGCCTCGGCGACCGAGATCGCCTCGCCCGTTACCGGATCGGTCCATGTGTCTGTGGCTTCGCCCCAGAGGGCAAGCTTGAACACATCGACCTGGGCGTGGATGGCAGCATGATCGCTGATCATCCACGAGGGGCGAAGGAGCAGGCGATGGTCAATCGTATTGGAGGTGCCCTCGGCGTTGCTGTTGCTTTCTGAAAGCGACAACGAGTCGTAGACCAAGGCGCGACCACGGTAATAGCCCTGCCAGACCAGTTCAGTGGCATCAGCGGGCGAGGCGAGGAGGATCAGGGCGAACAAGTCAACTCCGTGCCGAAGCGCGCCTCGGTAGCATTCTTGAGGCTTCGGGGCAATGCGGTTGACGCCGACGCGCCAGCAGCTGACAATGGCGCGTGCTCGAACGATTCAAACGAATGTGGCTGGGATGGCAAGGAGTGGGGGCGGGGATCCTGTGGTTCCAGAACGCGCTCCTGATGAGCTTGGCCTATTTTGTTGGCCTCGGTCCCGTGGCCTTGGGCTTCAGGTTGCTGCGGAAACCGATGATCGACCGCGCGCCTGCCGACCCGAAGGCCGGTAGCTACGCGGTGCCGCGCACGGGAACGGCGATGAGCATGAACGAGGCTGCGCGCCAGTTCTGAACGACAACTCCCATCCTCCTGACCCACCTTTGTCCCAGTGGGCTTTGGCGAGAGGCGCGGGCTCAAGCTAACCGGCACCGTCGGAGTTCCCCTGATGCACGTCTTTCCCGGTCTGCTGCTCGCCATCCTGTCCAACCCCGCGTTCGCCGGCTCCACAAGCGGGTCGTCGGTGATGACCGATGCGGACGGAAAACATACGGCCGAACTTGCATTCGATGGGCTCCTTGGCACCGGCTGGGCGGAAGGCGATCTCGGGGTCGGCACCGGCTCTTGGCTCGAAGTCGACCTTGGCACGTCCACGCAGATCGACAGCGTATCGATCTGGCCGGGCAATCTCGAAAAAGGAGAACGAACCTTCAAAGAGTACGGTCGCCCGAAGGTCCTGCAGGTGTGGGTCGATGGTGCAAAGGCTGGAGAGCCGACGCGCATCCAAAGCGAAATGAAGCGCATCGACCTGGCTGTGGACCGTACCGGGAAGAAGGTGCGGGTCGAGTTCGTCGAGGCCTTCGAGGGCGGCGTGTACACGGACATGTTCGTAGCCGAGATGGCTGTCAACTTCACCGAAGGCGAACGAGCACGAGCTGTGGAGAAGGTGGATGCCTGGCGCGGCTCCAAGGAAGGGCAGGCGGCGCAGAAACGCTACGAAGAGCAGGCGCTCACCGCATACGAAAAGCACCAGGCCGACGTGTACGACGAAGCCAGCCTCCAGTTCCTGGTCGAAGCCGCCGGCGAAGGGCCGGAATATCTGAGGAAGAAGGTCACCTCCCTCGTGCCGCTCGGCTTCCGGGCCGCCGCGCTGGTGCCCGACGAGATGGCGATGTCCGCCATCCTGAAGCTGAAGGACCCGACAGGCATCGCAGGGCTGGAATACGCGGCGATGCGCGCCATCGGCAGCCAGCAGCGTGAAATCCAGGATCAGGTCGAATACTTCTACGCCTGGCGGGATCTGGCGGGCGGCGGGCGGCGCAACATCCGCGCCTGGGGGGAACCGGGGTGGGAGGTCGGCGCGCTTCAGGGGTTCGGCGAGCCGCTCCCCCTGGAAATCGACCGACTGGGCAGCGCGCTCGTCGTCGATACCGCAAACAACCGCATTCAACGCTTCACCTCAGGCGGGATCAGCGACAAGCAGTGGGGCGCCCCCAAAGACGTGACCCAGTACTGGTACGGGTTTTCGCGCCGCTGGTACGCGGGCGGTGCCATGGCGAATGCCGACGCCGGTTCGTTCATGAACCCGGTGGACCTCGTCCTCCTCCCCGAGAAAGAAGCCGACGCGTTCGCCGTGCTCGACGCGGCGGGACGCCTCCAGATCTTCGACGAGGAAGGCAACGGCCGGATCGGGTGGACCGTGCCTTCGGATGATCAGGCCGAACCAAAGGTGGGCGGCGAAGCCTACCTGGCCTACCTGCCCAAGAAAGACCAGATCATCGCGATCATCGGTAACGATGCTTTCGTGTTCGACATGAAGTCGGAAAAGGTGGGCCAGTGGGTCGTGAAGGATGGCACGCCCAACGCGGTCGAGGTGGGGAGCGATGGCAAGATCTACATGGCGTTCGGTAAGGCGATCGTCAGCTACAACTCCGACGGGTTCCGCTACGGAACGGTCATCGACGAAGCGATCCTCGGCGAAGGCTTCGAAGACCTGGACATCACGCTTGACGAGAAGGGTGAGATGTGGGTGCTCGTGGACACCGGCTGGGTGTTCAAGTTCAAGAAGCCGGGCAAGCTAGAATGGAAGCTCCGCGCCGTCGAGCATGAGCTTATCCATCCCCGCTTCGCCGTCTTCCAGGGGAACCTGCTGATCACGGACCGGGAGACCATCCTGCCGGTGGATGCGATGCAGGCGCATCTCGACGAAGAGCAAGCGAAGGCCGACGAGGCCGAGCTGAAGAAGGCCGAAGGGAAGAAGTGATCGAGTGAAGCGAAGCTCGCTTTTGTTCACGGGCCTCGTTGTGCTCGCCTCCACGTTGGCCCTGCTTCGTTGGTCCGACCAGGACGATGCCCAGCTCGACGACGATGGTTCCCCGGCCCCCGCCGCTACGGCCGCCGTGGCGCCGGCTCCCCCCACCGCCGCACCGGCGTGGACGGCCGAGACCATTCGGGACTTGTACCCCACGATTCCCCCCCACAACGACGCCATCAGCCGGCCGATCCCCTCGCTCCCCGATTACGACGCCGTCCTTTTGCGCCTGGGCCGCGTGGTCGAAGCCTACGATGGAGACCCCGACAACGCCTGGGCCATCGCTCACGGTATCCTCGCACGCGGCCTCGACTTCCGGCTGACCAATCAGCTCGCGGCCGTTCCTCACTTGTTCTCGGTGTACGCCGAACCGCGACAGGTGGGAGCGTTCGCGCTGGTCGGGTTCCCGGCCACCCGCAACGGCGAAGCGGTCGAACCCCATACCGACCTCCTGTTGAAAAACCTGTCGGAGGTGGGACTGGGCCCCGATACGCCGTTCCCCATGGCGGATGCGCAGGTGACAGGCGCCGACTTGTATCGCTATACCCTTCTGAAAACGTTCCTCCGTCCGGCGGAGAACGCATCGTCCTTCACTGGTCCCGACGACATGCCGTGGGGCGTGCAGGCCCTGGCAGCGTGGGCGCCCAGCCGGGACCTCCGTTGGGTCGCCAACGATGGCACCCCGATGGACATGAACACGCTCACCGACTTCATGGTCCTGGTCCTCACCAAGGAATCCAAGTTCATGTTCGATTCGATGCGGGCCGGGGACCGCTTCGAGCGGAAGGGCCAACCGCTGTTCAGCTACACCTGCGGAGGCGCCCACTTGCTCCAGGGCACAGCCTACGCCGTCGCACGCGGGTTCGGGAAGGCGGAAAATCGCACCTACGTCGCCGCTCAGGGGCCGCTGCTGCTCTACCGGCTCCCGATCGAGCTTTCGCTCTACGATGAGGCGATGGCCTCGCACCGCGACTTCAAGGAAAAACTCCTGGTTCAGAGAATGAAGTTCCTCGGTCACTGGCTCGAATCGATGTCCAGGATGCAGATCCTGGGACTCTTCTCGCCCGACGACATGCAAGTTCACACGATTGAAGGCGCGGCCCAGAATCTGGTGCTGACCGTGAACAGCCTCGGCGAGCTCGGCACCTTTGACCGCCTCGACAGCCTCAAGACGAGCGACCACCAACTGTACCTCGACGTGCTCGGGGATTCCGCACATGCTGTCCGGGGCCTGGAGCTCGCGCTCGGGCGCCAGACCCTCCGCTGGTAGGGGCTCCGATGTCGCTGACCATCCATTGCACCCGAAACGGCCTCGTTGAGACCGTACACCCCGTCAGCGCCGTGCTCATCGAGGGCGGCGCGGTGCGCTGGTCGGTCGGCGAGGACATCGCCAGCTTCTGGCGAAGCGCCTCCAAGCCCTTCCAACTGCTCAACTCCCTGAACTGCCTTCCCGACACCCTGGTGGATAGCCTGGACGAGCGGGCGCTGGCCATCGGCACCGCCAGCCACAGCGGGCAGCCGGAGCACACCGACGCGGTGGCGAGTCTCCTCACTCGCTTTGACCTGGGCGCGGGACAACTCCAGTGCGGCACGCACCCGCCGAGCCACGAAGCGACTGCCCGAACGGTTCCGGTTCCCACGGTACTGCACAACAATTGCTCGGGGAAACACACGTTCATGCTGGCGGCGTGCGCGGCTCAAGGATGGCAGCGGGACTACCGACCCCCGGACCACCCGCTGCAAGCCCGCAATCACGCGCTCCTCGATGATCTGGCCGGGATGCACCATGGCGTCGGCGTGGACGGCTGTTCGGTCCCCACTTTCCACACTTCGCTTTCGGGTCAGGCTCGCGCCTGGGCGGCGATCGCGGAAGCGATGGCGGGGCGGGGCGATCCGCGCCTGGGCCGAATTGGCTGGGCGATGCAGCGCGAACCCTTCCTGGTGAGCGGCACTCATCGGCTTGATCTCGCGGTTTGCCAGGCCTCGGAGGCACCGATAGCGTGCAAGATCGGCGCAGAAGGTCTGTTCTGCATCGCGAGTCCGTCGGGGTACCAGGGTCTCGCCGTGAAGGTTCACACCGGGAACACCGAAGCCCTTGCGGTGGCGGTGCGAGCCGTGCTCGCCAAAGTCGGACTGCCCTTGCGCGGTCCGTGGTTCTGGGACACCGTACGAAACGTTCGCAACGCAGAAGTGGGAGAGCGGCGTGCGGTCTGGGGGATCGCTACGCCTCCAAGCTCTTGAGGTAGGCCCCAACATCGTCATAGAGCCCCGCCTGGTTCGCGTAATTCACATAGCGACGCGCCGATTCCAGCCACTCGGCTGTGGTGGGCTTCACCCGGTCGAGCGAGGCGAGCAGGTCGGACTGCGAGATCGGCCGAAGGCTGCCTGTGCGCAGCGCATCCCCGAGGGCGCGTTCGGTGGCGACCTCGACGAGGTGGTGGAGATCCGCGCCCGAAAAGCGCAGGCAACGCCGCGCGATCGTAGCCAAATCGAGGTTTTCAACTGGACGATCGCGCAGCGCGAGCCGGAGCACGCTTTCGCGCCCGGCCGCATCGGGCGGGGGCACGAAAACCACACGGTCGAACCGACCCGGGCGGCGCAGCGCGGGGTCCACATCCCACGGAGCGTTCGTGGCACCGAGCACCAGCACAGACTCGTTGCTGGCACCGGCCCCATCGAGCTCGGCGAGCAGCTGATTCACCAGCCGCCGCCCCGGACCGTGCTTCACCTGATGCCGCGCGCCGCCGATGGCTTCGATCTCGTCGAAGAACACGATGGAAGGTGCGTTGGCGCGGGCTTCCTCGAAGATCGCATGCAGGCGCTTCTCCGATTCGCCGAGCCACATGTCCAGCACGGCTTGGATCTCGACGATGAAGAACTTGGCGCCGCATTCGCCGGCGGCGGCACGCGCTAAATGCGTCTTGCCGCAGCCCGGGGGGCCGTAGAGAAGCACGCCGCCACCCGCCCGCTTTCCGTAGGCGCGAAACAGGTCGGGGCGCTGAAGCGGGTACACGATGTCCATGCGAAGCCGTTCCTTCAGCGACTCCAAGCCGCCCACGTCGGCGAACGTGAGCGTCGGACGGGCGGGGCGGGCGGGCGGAGGAACCGGCGCGGCAGCGACCGCTGGGGCCGCCGGACTTGGCGAGGAGGCGCGAAGGGCACGATCCAGCTCGAGATCATGCACGCCTGGGTCGACAGCGTTCAACAGCGCGTAGGCGTCGCGCGCCTCCGCCAGGCGACCGACACGCGCTGCGGCGAGCGCCAACGTACGAAGGGCATCCGCATCGAGGTGGGAGCGGATGGGGTGCCAGGCCTCCACGACCCCAACGTCGTCGCCCAGGGTGGCAGCGGTCGCACCGAGCACCTCACGCGCATCGATGCGGTCGGCAGCGCGCGTGACGGCAGCGCGTGCTTCGTGGGCTGCTTCCTCGACCTTTCCCCCTTCAAGCAGCGACCTGGCGAGGTGAACGCGGAGCGGCACGTTGTCGGGGGAAAGCGCGAGTGCTTCACGGAGGGCGAGGATGGCGGTGCTCATCGGGTGCCTCGGTTGTCGTTCCAGAAACGCATCGCCGGACCAGAAAGTGCACCTGCGAAGCACGGAATGGCCAGCCACGGGAAAAAGAGCGAACCCACCATCCCACCGACCGCAAGACCGGCGCTGAGCCAGGCCGGCATCGAGGCGAGCGTGTGGCGCCAGTCCACGTCGGTGTCGAGGGCGCGCTGAAGGCGAAGGTCGCGCATCGAGGGATCCAACGAGAGCGCGTCGGCCCACGCAGCGCGAGCCTCCACCAACAGGCCTCGTTCGGCCAGCGAACGCGCAAGCCCGTGGTGGGCTTCGGGACGCTGAGGGTCCACCCGGAGGGCGTCCCGAAACGCGGATTCCGCCACATCGGTCCTACCCTGCCGCAAAACATGGAATCCGTACACCACATGGGATTCCGCATCCCCTGGAGAAAGAGCGCGCGCCGCACCAAGCTCACTTTCCGCCTCTTCCTCCAGCCCCAAGGCTTCCGCGAGCACTCCCACAAGGGCGTGGTACGCAGCCAGCTCGGGGCGCACGCTCACGGCCTCGCGCGCAAATGCAAGCGCCTCGCGGTGGCGTTTCTGGCCTAGCAGCGTCGTGGCAAGATCGGCGAGAAGCCCGGCATCTCCCGGCGACATCGCCAGCGCTTCGCGGAAGTTGCCCTCGGCATCGAACAAGCGACCCGCGGCCCGAAGCGCACGCCCACGCAGGCGCAGGAACTCGGGGGTGGGGGCTTCCCGCTCAGGAAGAGAGTCCGCCAGCGACGCGGCTTCCTCGGCGCGCCCCAGACTGAGCAGGGCTTCGACCTTTTTGGCTTCGGATGTCACGGAACCTACGACACCATGCGGGGGTTAGGGGTTCCCCGAGTGTAACGAGGGGTTCTTCATCTTCCACCGCATCTTGCGAAGTTGGCCCCGAAGGATGGCGATCTCCCCCGCGCCGAGCCTGGCGCGCTGAAGGATGCGGCGCAGCGTGGCCTGCACCAGCAACGGCTCGTGACCAAGCAGGTAAGTGGCGACCTCCAACGAGGACATCCACTCGCCAACGAGCGGCTCCAACTCCCCGAGGTCCGCCACAGACCGCGAATCGCTCGCGGAAGGCGCAGCGCCGCGCTTTGGACCGCCGCGACGCCCCTCCCCTTCCGGCCGGGGGACGTACCCCTGGCGCCGAGCTTCCGCGTAGACCGCCTGGCCCACAAGCAGGACCGCCTGTGCCACGTTGATACTGGCATGCGCATCGGTGGGGATATGGACCAGCGCATGAGCATGAGCGATTTCATCGTTCGCAAGACCATGATCCTCAGGTCCGAATAGAATCGCGACCGGACCCTCGTCGGCGAAGCACCGTGCCGCGAGGGCTTCGGGCTCCAGCGCCGGCCAGGGGCTGTGCCGACGGCGTGCGGTGGTGGCCACCACAAAGCGACAATCTTCCACGGCTGCCGCCACATCGCGCACATACCTTGCCCGGTCCAGCACTTCTTCCGCGCCCGGCGCCATCCACCGGGCCCGATCGATGTCGAAGGCGGGCGGGGCCACGACCACGAGGCGTCGCAGTCCCATGTTCTTCATGGCCCTCGCCGCGGACCCCACGTTGCCGGACTGAAGGGGGCGCACCAGCACGACCACGATGCCCTCGCGGAGCACCCGGCGGGAATCGTGGTCCATCCCGGCCTCGACGCCGGCAGGCGCCGGATCAACCACCGCCAAACATCCCCTTGAACCAGGATCCCACTCGGGCCAACAGGCCAGGCCCTTCGAGAGTGGGCGGATCCTCCAAGAAGCTAAGGTCGGGCAAGCCCACGGGCTTGCCCACGGGCTCCCCGGGCACCGTCGCGGTGGTCTCGGTCCGGATTTCCGAAACGAGATTGCCGCGTGGCTCGGTGGGTTCGCCGCCCAGAACGGCCGCCATCGTGGGCTGCGGCATGGTGAACGCGAATGGCTGCGAAGGCGGGAGAGCCGTTTCTTCTGGCTCAGCTCGCTTCGGCTTGTCGTCGCCCACCTTTCCCAACTTCAGGGTGCTTTCCACGGTCTGCCCCGTAGACTTGTCCCTCGCCGTGAGGTTGAGGATGCCTTCGCTGTCGATATGGAAGGTGACTTCGACCTGTACCTTGCCCTTCGGAGCCGTGCGGATGTTGCTGAATACGAAGGTGCCGAGGAGCTCATTTTCTACACAGGCGGAGGATTCGCCCTGGTAGATGCGGAGCATGATGCTGCGCTGATTGTCCTTGCTCGTCGTGAGCGTACGCGTCTTGTAGTCCGGCAATGGCTGGTTCTTCGGAAACAGCACATGCATCGAGCCATCGACTTTGTTGATGCCGATCGCCATCGGCAAAACATCCAGCAGGGTGACATCGTCGTTGCTTTGCACGGCTGCGAGCGAGTTGGCCATGATCGCAGCGCCGATGCCGACCGCCTCATCGGGGTGAACCCCCTTGCTGGGCGACTTGCCCATGAACTCGGTGATGCGTCGTTGCACGAGCGGCATGCGGCTCTGGCCGCCGACGAGCAAGACCTCGTCCACCTGGCCGCGCGCTGTACCCGCTTCTCGGAAGATGCGTTCCACCGTATTGATCGTGCGTTCAACCAAGTCTGAGCACAGTTCTTCAAGCCGTTCGCGGGTCAGTTCAAGATCGATGTCGATCCCGCCGCCGCCTTCCGCCTTCGCGATGAAAGGAATGTACAAACGGGTGCGCATCACGCTGGACAACTCGATCTTCGCGGCCTCTGCCGCATCGCGGATGCGCTGGATCGCCACTCGGTCATAGCTGAGATCGATTCCGTGGGCCTTCGAGAACCCCTCGAGCACCCACTGCATCACCCGGTCGTCGAAATCGACGCCGCCCAAAAACGTGTCGCCGCCGGTGGCGATTACCTCGAAGATCCTCTCCTTGATGTCGATCACGGAGATGTCGAATGTACCACCGCCAAGGTCGTAAACCGCGATGCGCTGGTTAAGATTCTTGCCCAGCCCATAGGCCAGAGCGGCCGCCGTGGGCTCGTTCAGCACACGAAGCACCTTCAGCCCCGCGAGCTTGCCGGCCGCACGCACGGCTTGGCGCTGGCGATCGTTGAAGTACGCAGGGACCGTGATCACAGCCTGATCGACTTCGGCGCCCAGCGATTCTTCGGATACGTCGCGGATTTTTCGCAGGATCGCCGAACTGATCTGCTCGAGCGTGAAGATCTGGTTCTGGACCTTGATCAGCACCTCGGAGGATTCGCCTTCCACCAGCTCGTAGGTGAAGACCTGCTTCACCTTTTCAATGGTTTTGCTGTGGTAGTTCCTGCCAATCAGGCGCTTTGCGGAGGCCACGGTGTTCGTGGGGTTAAGCTGGGCCTGCTTCTTCGCATCGTGACCAACGAGCCGCTCCCCCTTGGCATCGATGGCGAACACGGAAGGGATCGTAGACTGCCCGCCCCTGTATGTGATGACCCGCGGCTTGCCGTTTTCGACAATCGCCGCGCACGAATTGGTCGTGCCGAGGTCAATACCGATCGCCTTGCCCATGCTCTCTTCGCCCAGCGTAAACGTAGGCGGTCATGTACCACGCTGAGGGAGGGGCGGTCAATCCAGGGTCACCATCACCTTGCCTTCTCGGCGGTCCGTGCTCGCTTTCAGCGCAACCAGGGCATCGGCAAAGCCGAATCGCGCGGTCACCATCGGCAGAACCGGTAGACGGCCTCGTTCCAGCAGCCGGAGAATGCGCGGAAAGCAGCCGCCGCCGACGTGACCGCGGGCGCCCACGATCCCAGCCGCCTGGGTGACCAGGGTGTCAAGCATGACCGGAGCCCGAAGCCCGGTTCGGCCGAGGTACACCATGCGCCCGCCCGGCGCAAAACTCTTCTCGATGGCCGGCATCGTGGCCAGCGCTGCGCCCGCGGCCTCCACCAGAAGGTCCGCGCCCCAACCGCCGCTCATCTCCCGGATCACGTCTGCCGCATCGCACGTTCTCGGGTCCATCGCGATGTCTGCGCCGAGCGCAAGCGCGAGCGAGTTCCGCTCCGGAACCACGTCGAAGGCGGCGATGCCGGCGGCCCCCGCAGCACGGGCCAGCGCGATAGCACCCAACCCGATCGGCCCACAACCGAAAACCGCCACCCAGCTACCCGGCAAGAATCCGCCGGCCGACACGAAAATCCCGTTGAACGCGCAGCCGATGGGTTCGACCAGGGCCGCCAGCTCCAGTGCGACCGACGCGCTTCCCACGCGGTCTGCCAAGCCCTGCAAGCTCCACAAAAAACGTTCTTTCGCCACGATATACTCGGCGAAAGCCCCCGGAGTCGAGAAGCCGACCATCTCGAGGCGCGGGCACTGGTTGGGCCGGCCGACCCGACACGCCTCGCACACCCCGCAGCCGATCATGCCTTCGGCGCACACCAAGTCGCCGACACGCAACGCAACCACGTCTGCGCCGACGGCGACCACCTCGCCCGAATATTCGTGGCCGATGACGCACGGAAGCCGACATGGCCCCGAGAACAGCACATACCCTTCGGCGTCGGTTTCGAAGCAGTGGGTGTCGCTGCCGCACACGCCACACCGGCGCACCCGCACGACCACTTCATCGCGGCCAGGCGTCGGTTCGGCCACCTCGTGCCACGAAAAGGTCGGGTGGCGCCACACCTGGCTTGCGGAGGCCTTCCGGGACAAGGTCTGGGCTTCTGTGGGCACAAAACCGGGGCGCGGATCCCAGGTCGCATCCATCACCACGGCCTTCACCTGGCACCGCCAGGTACCGGCGCCGCCGGGGCCGTGAGCGTGACCTCGAGGATCGCCCGTTCATTCGCCTTGGTCACCACCACGGTCCAGCCGGCCACGACCAGCTTTTCCCCGACGGCCGGGACATGACCGAGCCGCGAAAGCAGAAGCCCGGCGATGGTCTCGTAGTCGCCATCTGGCATCTCGAAGCCGGTAATCGACCGCAGGGCTTCGGCCTCGATGCGGGCGGAAGCCAGCCACTCGTTCTCGCCCGACACCTGCGCAAGCGGGCGGCGCTTGTCGAACTCGTCCTCGATGTCGCCGACCAGCTCCTC
>CAMBIK010000096.1 GCA_945867435.1 Klebsiella pneumoniae | reverse complement strand
GACTGCGGGTGACGTACACGGCGATCGTGTCGAAGGGAAGGATCTTACGGCCACCGTAGGGCCGGGCGGCGCCGCCACGACGACCGGCACGGCCGGCAGCCTCCGGGGCACCGGGCTCCGGTCCGGGCAAACGTCGCTGGCAGACGCTTCGCTGCAGGGGGGCACCTACGCAGCAGGCCCTGACAGCCACACCTTCGGAGCGGCCAGCGCATCGGCCAGCGGTCTCGCTGGACCCGACCTGTCTCTCACCAGCGCCACCGCCGCCAACGCCAAGGTGCGGGTCGGCAACGGCAGCGTGAACGCAAGTGCCGATAAGTTTGCCGCTACCGGGCTGAGCGCCGGCCAGGTGAAGGCTGCGAAGCTCTCGGCGACCGGCGCGAAGGTCCACGCCGCGGGCGAAAATGTGAACGCCTCCGCGACCACGGTGGATGCAACCAAGCTCACGGCGGGCTCGGTGAGCATCGCCGACGCCAAGGCGACGGGCGTAACTGTCGGGGCGGGGGCGGCCGGCGTTCGTGGCAGCGTCGGCAGCGCCCAGCTCACGGGCGTCTCTCTGCCAGGCGTCACCGCCCAAAGCGCGAAGGTCGGCGGTGCGAAGGTCGCCACCGGCAACGGCTCGACCACCGCTTCCGCCGACACACTTTCCGCCACCTCGATCCAGGCCGCAGGGGGGACCCTAAAAACTGCGAATGCCAAGGGCGTGGCGCTGGCGCAGAATGCCGCGACCACCTCGGCCAGCGCTGCTTCGGCAGGTGCAACCGGCCTGAGCTACCAGAGCGGTGCCACCCACACCACCGCCGACGCCATCCAGTCTGGCAAGATCACCCACAAACAAACGGGGGCGCACTCCACCACCGAGAGCGCGGGTTTGAGCGCTCAGGGGCTCAAGTACAGCAGCACGGCCGCGGGCGGAGCCGCCGACCCCGACCTCACCCGCCAGGTGGGCGGCCTCGTCGGTTCCGCGGATCTCAAGGGGTCGGTGCCGCTGAACCCCCAGACCACGGGCTCCGGCACGAAGAAGTTGACCGTGCAACAGGGCACGACGGCCTACGTTGAGGTGCAGGTGCGCGGCGGAAAGCTCGTTCCTGCCAACACCAAGGCCAGCTTCTCGAAGCCGCTCGACACCTGGGCGTGGACCAAGGTTCCAGGCGTGTACATGACCCCGGAAGGCAAGCTCTTCGCATCGGTCGATGGCCTCTGGGACTCCGAGCTCACCAGCGCCGTAAACGAGAGCATCGGCCAGAGCGGCGATGTCGTGCCGCTTCGCGTATCCGACCTCCTCGCGTCGAAGGTCGCACCCGGCGGGGGCGCGGCGATGGCCGACATGAACGAACTCAAGGTGAAGGGCACTGTCGGCTTCACCCGCGGGACTGTCGAGTCGGGGGGCATGAGCGCAACGGTAGGAGCGGGGCAAGGGGCAAACGTCGCCCAGGTGGACAAAGACGGAAACCGTTCGTTGAGCGTGGCCTTCTCGAAGCTTTTGCTCGACGCCTTTGGGGTGGAGACTGGCGGCACCACGGTGAATGTCAAGGACGTGCAGGCCACGGGCGCCGCAGGTAAGCAGGTCGGGGACAAAACCACGGCGGGGGCCGCAAGCCTGACCACCGGGAAGGCCACCCTCACGCGCTGATCACGGCGTGGGGTCCCAGCCTCAGCGCTTGCCGCCGCCGTCCGAACGCCCCCAGGTCGTGATCTCGGGCGAGTTCTTCTTCCCAGCGCGTGCCGCCTTCTTCTGTCCTAAGGCGCGCTGTTCCAACTTGCGGGGCTCGGGCGGGCGCTTGGGTTTGTACGTCAATTCAAACTCGGGGAGAGCCCGGCGCTCGATCTTCGTCCCGATGGCCCGTTCGATCGCCCGAAGCTCCTCCTCCTCCTCCGGCGACACAAACGTGAACGCCTCGCCCACCGCCTCGGCCCTGGCCGTGCGACCGACGCGGTGGATATAGTCGCCCGGACCATGAGGAACATCGTAGTTCACGACGTGTTGAAGGGCTTCGATGTCGATACCCCGCGCGACGACGTCGGTGGCACACAGCACCCTCACCTTGCCCGCTTTGAACTCCGCCATCGCGGTGGACCGCTGCCCCTGCGTGCGATTGCCGTGGATGCGAACGTTGGGGATCCCCTGCCCGTCGAGGTAGTCGGCCAGCCGATTGCACCGCGCCTTGGTCCGCGTGAAAACGATGACGCTGCCGATCTCCTTGCGGCTGAGCAACGCCACGAAGAGCGCATTTTTGGCGCCACCGTGGACCGCGAACACCGCCTGGGAGACCCCTGTCGCCGGCATCGCCTTTCGCTCCACGTTGATCGCCACCGCATCGGTGAGGATCTCCTTGCTGAGCGTACGCACCTCGGGTGGCAACGTCGCGGAGAAGAACATCGTCTGCCGCTTGTTGGGCAAGCGGGCGAGGACCCGGCGCACATCCGGCAAAAAGCCCATATCGAGCATCCGGTCGGCTTCGTCGATCACGAGGAAATCGATGCGGTCAAGGTGGCCGTAGGGGCGCGACAGATGATCTAGCAAACGCCCTGGCGTGGCCACCAACACGGTGACGCCTCGTTGGATGGCGGCCTCCTGGGGGCCCATTCCCACGCCGCCGTAGATCGGCGCACAGGAGATGCCGGCGTGCGCACCCAGGGCGGTGCAAGCTTCATGAATCTGCACGCACAGCTCGCGCGTGGGGGTCAGCACGAGCAGACGCGTGCCGAGCTTGGGGGCCTGCAAGATCCGGTGCAGGATAGGAAGCAGGAAGGCGGCCGTCTTGCCGCTCCCGGTCATCGCCGCCGCGATCACGTCGCGACCTAGCAGGGCTGCCGGGATGGCCTCGGCCTGGATCGGCGTCGGCGCATTGTAGTTGAGCTCCTGGACCGCAACAAGCAGCCGAGCATCGAGGCCGAATTCATTGAACTGCACGCTTTCTCCCGCGGGGCGGGGGCTAACGCGGGGTACGGGGAGCCTATCGGTATCCCTTCAAATTTGACTGGGATGAGGGTCCCAGCGCGACCCACATGGCAGGCGACCGAGGTCAGGACTGGCGGAACGAAGATCTTACCTGCGTCGTCGAACCGCCAACCCACGAAGACCGCCACAGTCGCGAGCCACCAGTAGACGAAGCCTGGGGCGAAAGTGGCCATCAGCGATGGTCTCACTTTATGAATCGCCAACGCTAGCCCCACCCCCTGCGACCTGGAAGGCCGCGTCTTGCGCGGCGAGATCCCGCACCCTCATCCGGCTCGAGGCGCGCCCCGCCGCAGTCCCTACAAGTTGTACATAATGTACTGCAACGACCGCAACATGTCTTCGTTGCCGTTGCGCACCACGCGGAAGGTGCTGAATGCCACCTTGCCATTCCCTGCGTTGAAGGTGACCAAAAGCGGCACGCTCGACAGCGTGTAGTCGGAAAGCCCATCGGAGTACGGCACGGTGCCGGTCAGATGAATCGACACGGTGCGGCTCACGGTTTCGATCGGCGGCCACACGGGCAGGTCGTACTCGATCTCGATGTACTGCTTTTCGAGGTATTCGCTCAGGGAGGCGTCGGTGACCGCGGCGTTGAGCAGTTCGTAGTCTCCCTTCTGGGCTTCGTCGGGGATCTCGTCGGCGCCGACGAAATCGACCTTGTCGGGCCAACCGATCTCCACGATGTCGTAGCTCCAGTCGGAAGCGTAGATGCTGCCGCCCTGGTCAACATAGGCGCGGATGTTGTCCATGATGGCGAGCGGTACCGGGTTCGCGGTGTTCGCGGTGTCGTAGAATACCCCTTCCTCGACGAGGCCGCCGTTGAAGAAGATCAGATCATACTTATTCAGTTCGTCCATGTTGGACACAAAGTCGGTCAGTTCGACCTGGTCCATGCCGTTGACGAGGTGGTAGTTCACGAACCCCATGTCATCGAGCACACGGCCAAAGTCGTCGTAGTCGCCTGCCACCACCGCCACATCCAACTGCAGAGGATCGAAGCAGGAAGGTTCTTCCAGGGTGACCGCTTCCCCGTTCCCAAGGCGCACTTCCTCGGCCATGAGCTGGCTGGGACCGTAGGACACATAGACCGTGTAGTTCTTGTTGCCAGGAAGCTCATCGATCGTGAAGTAGCCATCGAGGTCAGAGAAGGCCTTCTTCGTCTCGTAGATCAAGCCCGCGTCGTCTGTGACATTCACATAGGCGAGGGCATCGGCCAGCCAGGTGCGGCCGGAGGGATCGCAGACGCGACCCGAGATCGACCCGGGATTCACGATCTCCGTCTTCGGCACCGTGGTGGCGAGGCTGTTTTCCGTGCCGCAGGCGGCGAGGAGGGAGAGAAGGGGGGCGAGTGCGAACATCCAGTACTCCGGCGCTGGGTAGTATAGCTGAGACCGCTGGGCGCGGCGTGCATTCCTACGCCGAGACCCACGCGAGTGTGACGCCACGACCTTCACGGGGCGGCGCAATCCACACAGTCCACCCCGGCCAGGTAGCCCAGCGCACAGAGGCGACAACGCTCGGCGTCGCTCACTTCGTCCACCCGCACAGCGACCGACTTACGACGACGATCATCCACCATCGACTGTAAAATAGCCTTCAAGCCAGCTTCTTCCCCTGAACCATCGCCATGAAGGTCGCGCTGCTCCCCCGGATCGGTCGCGAGCGAGAAGTACTGAACGCGGGGCAGCACGCGCTTCGCATGACCCGGCACCCGCAGCGCCTCCACGATCTTGCGCCCCCCCTTCCGCAACGCCTGGATCTGAAAGCCGCCGAAGGTTTCTTCCGACAGGGCATCGCGGCTGGCGGGATGGGTGGTCCAATCGGGCGGCGACCAGGCCACCGCATCTTCGGGAGGCGTGAGCAGCGCGAGGTCCGCGTCGAAGCTGTCCGGAAAGAGCCCCTGCCCCTGCCACACCTCCGGAGGCAGGGCCCCCGCCAGGTCGACCAGGGTCGGCGCGACATCCACCTGGCGCACCTGCCAGGGCACCCGCGTGCCGGCGTACCTGCCCTTCGGCAACTTCACCAGAAGCGGCACGCGCACCTGTTCGTCGTAGAGCGAAGTTCCGTGCCACCAAGACCCATGCTCGAAGAATTCCTCCCCGTGATCGGAGGTGACTACGATCACAGCGTCGTCGTAGCGGTCGTCGGCGCGCAGCGCGTCAAAGAAAACGCCCAGCTGCGTGTCGGCCCAGGCCACCTCGCCGGCGTACCTGGCACGAACGGCGAGCGCATCGCCCGACAGGGGGTCTTCCTGCCCCAACTGCCCAACCGCGGTCCCATCCGCAGGGTGGCTGAACCACGGATCGTGAGGTTCCATGAGGTGAACGAACACGAAGTCTCGAGTCGCGGTTTCGCGCCGCATGTGGGCCAACGCCTGCGTAAGCTGAGTCTCCGCAGGGGCATGGAACGCCTCGACTCTGGCTTCCTTCTGCACCATGGCCAGCCGCGCCCGAAGGAGCCGATACACCGACAGCCCGAAGGTGCTTTCCTGCGCGCCCAGCGGAAAATCGTTCTCGTACGGATAGATATCGAAGCCCTGACCGAAGCCCTGCGCCGCGCTCACGTTGGGACTGTTGGGCCAACCGGCCGTCATGTACCCGCGTTCGTGAAGCGCCTCCGCGAGCGTGACCACCTCGGGCACAAGCCGGTCCGCCGGGCTGGCGCACGCGTGGGAAGACACGGCCATCGAGGTAAACAAGGAGGCGACCGACGGGCGAGTCCAACTGGCGGAGGTGATGAACTGTTCGAAGGTGACGGAGTCCTTCGCGAACGCGTCGAGGTGAGGCGTGGCCTCCCGGGGAGCACCGTACGACCCAAGGGCGTCCGCCCGGAGCGAATCCACGACCACCAACACAATGTCGGGCTTCGCCTCAAGCTCCGTTGACAAGGCGCGGGCGGGCTCATCGAGCTGCACGCCGGTCGAAGGTGCCGGCGAAAGGGCGAACACCCAGGACAGCCCCAAGCCGCCGAGCCAAGCCGCCGCCGTACCCTTCGCGCGGGTCAACACCCGGAGCGGAGTCTTGGTCAAAACGTTCACGCCCAACCACACGCCGAGAAGACTGGCACCAAGGAAGCCCGCCAGCAGACCGGCCGCATCGCTTAGAGGAACGCCGGCTTCCGCGTAGAGCGTCTGGTCCACGAGATGGTGAGTCACGGCGAACCCGAGCGTACCGGCCACCGCCACGAACGCCAAGCACCACGCGGTGGCATCGCCTATCCACCGGGAAACCGCCGCAAGCAGGCACCCCACCGCCAGACCGAGCGGCGCACCCACCAACCCGTACAACGTCCACGCGTAGCCGATGGCCTGGTATTCACTCGGGGCGATCGATTGGAGCCGATACAGGGCCTCGATCGCGCCGACGAAAGAACCGCCGCACACCCCTGCCCCGATTCCGATCCCGATAATCCGCACCGCTTCCGGCTTAAACGGCGCACCGCCGGTCGGCAACGGCTACAGCATCGGCAATGTGGTTCGCCGCGCTGACGATGATGACCCAAGCCGCGGCCGCACCGTGCGCGGACTGGTCCTCCTGCCCGGTCGCAACCGACCTGCACCCGGTGTCGTGGAGCTACCCGGCACGGTACGATGCCGCGCTCCAGAGGGTGATGGGGAGCCGACGGTCAAGCCCGCTTTTCTCCTCAGCGCTCAACGAGGCCGAAGCCCACTGGCGCCTCGTCGCGGCGACAGGGCGCGGGCTGGAACTCTCGTCCACGCGGGCCACCGCTTGGCGAGACCTGGCGTTTGCAGGTAGCTTCCTTGCCTTTGACCAGGTGATCGACGAGACCGTGGCGCGGTCGGATGAGGTACAGGTGCTACGCAACGTGATCGATTCGGTGATCGCGCCTTCCGCGGAGGCCGTGATCACGCCGAACGGCAAGGTGCGCGTGGCCCATCCGACCGGCGGCGCGGTGAAAAGAAAGTTTCAGAGGGCAGAAGAGGAACTGGGACTCGACGGCACCTTGCCCGCCCAACTGCCAGACCGCGCCCTGAGGCGAAGCCCCCCCGTAAAGATCTCCGGAGGCGTAGGCTGGAAGCTGCGGGACCTGGAAGCCCCCGCCGATGCCCCTCTCCTGACCTGGAACGCCGACCTGGCCGTGCACAACGCGGGCCTGACCCTGTGGCGCGTCGATGTGGACCTGTTGCGCTTTCACTGGGATGCGCTGGCCCGCCAACGCGTGGCTTCCGGGTTCAGCGTGGGCACCGGGCTGCACAGCGCCGAGGGCGGGCCCGAACCGGCCCGGTGGTCGGCCGGCCTATTTTGGACTCCCAAGGCCAACCATGTCGTGAGCCTCCAGCGCAGCTCCCCAGTAAGCGCGGACTCGTGGCGGGTAGACCTGACCCTCCGTGTCGAGCTGGGCACGTTCCTCCCCGGTCGATTGGACCCCTCGTTGGCCGGCTACCCCGCGACCGTAGACCGCTCGCCCAACACGCTGACGACGCCCTTTTCGTGGGCGGGCGACCTTACCAGGTAGCGGTCAGCGCAGCGTGCGAAGGGCGGCGGAGGTCTGGTAGCGAACGTGCTTGTCGGTGGTGGTGTCGCGAAGGTTCACCAGCGTATCCAGGGCAAGGGCCTTCCCCGCCTCATCCAGCCCCTCGGCACCGATGCTACCCAACGCCCACACGCCGCAGAGCTGCTGGCTATCCTCCTTGGCAAAGGTAGCGATGTAGGCGACCAGCGCGGGCGCGGCCTCCTTGACCTTCAAGCGACCGAGGGCATCGGCCGCAGCCCGACGGACGAGCGGATCGTCGTCCAGTTGGAGGCGGCTCACCAACGCCGCGCCAGCGCCGGTCGCTTCGATCTCGGCCAGCGATTCGATGGCGTTGAGACGCACGGTGCGTGCAGGATCCAGGAGCGCGACGATAAGCGCGGCTTCCACCAACGGATCTGCGTAGTTCTGGGCGATCTTGGCACCGTCTTCCCGCATGACCGGGTTTTTCGAGCCGATGGCGGTCGCAATCTCATCGGCAGAAGGACCGCATCCAAACAGCAGGGCGAAGATCATGCCACCTTCCCCTTGCTATCAGACGTTCCCGCGGGGTTTTTCGCCACATTGTAGTGGCGGGCGTAGTTGCCGTAGTAGTTCTGCATCCCGGTTCGCACATCGACCTTGTTCAGGATGATGCCGGTAGGTTCGATGCCGGCGGTCTCGGCGCGTTGACGCAGGTCCGTGAGCATGCGGCGGGTGGTCTTCCCCGATTCCACCACGATCACCATTCCCTTGCTGGAACGGAAGAGCGCTGCTCCATCGCCGACGACCAGAAGCGGCGGCGCGTCCACCAAAACCATGTCGTACTGGCCCGCGAGGTGCTGAAGCACCTGGCGAAGCCGGAGGCTTTCCACCAACCGACCGGGATTGCTCGGGATCGGACCGGAGCTAAGAATATCCAGGTTCTCCACTGGGGTTCGCTGGATGGCATCTTCCGGCGTGCAGGCGTTGGTCAGAACAGTCGAGATGCCGCGATCGTTGGACAGAGTCGGGAACATGCGGTGCTGGTTGGGCCGCCGCATGTCGCAATCCACCATGATCACGCGCTGCCCATCCTGAGCGAGGCAGATGCCCAAGTTAGCCATCACCGTGCTCTTGCCTTCGCCCGGAATGCACGACGTCACGGTGAGAATGTTGATCCGCTGATCCACGCCCGCGAAGGAAACGCCGTTGCGGATGTTGCGAAAGGCCTCGTACAAGGGGTCGGTGGCGGGAAGCACATCGATCAGCCCGCGCTTGTCCTTGAGCCGGTAGAATGGGACGATCCCGAGCAGCGCGAGCGGCCAGATCTCCTTCACCTCGTCGGGAGTCTTCACCGTGTCGTCGATGTACTCGGCCAGGAAAACCAGCCCCATGCCGAGCGCATTCCCGACGAAGAATCCTAGTATCAAATAGACGATCAGCTTGGGTGCAGCAGCCTTATCCGGTGCCTTGGCGGGTTCCACCGAGCGCATGTCGGACACGGTCATCGCTTCGGCCACCGCGATCTGGTACTGGGTTTCGAGCAGCGACTTGTAGATGGCTTCAGTGGCATCCGCGGCCAGCTGGAACCCCGCGATCTCCCGCATCTTGTCAGGGTAAAGCGCGAATTCCTGGATGGTGGCCGTAGCGGCGCCATCGATCTGGGTGCGCCGGTCAAGGAGGCCCGCCAGATCCACCCGCAGGCCCGTGATGTCGGGGTCCAGCTGATGCTGTTCCCGGAGGGCGGCGGTCAACTGCGACTGCACATCGCGAATCTCGGCATCCACCAGGAGAATATCGGGATGCTTGACGGTTTTGTCGAGAAGCTCTTTCGCGCGGACCTGCTGCAGGTCGGAAAGATCCTTCTTCAGTTCACGCACCAGCGGGTTGGTGGACTGCGTGGCCGGCGCGATGAGGTCGAAGGTTTCATCGAGGTTTGCCGAGCCGTGCTGACGGATCTGAGCGCGAACTTCAGCGATCTGGGCGTCGGCTTCCTCACGCCCCGCGTACAGGTCGCTCACGCGGGCCACGGCGGCCCGCACCTCGGAATCCAGATCGATGACCTGTTCCCGCGCCTTGGCATCCGCCACGGTCTTGAGGGCGATATCGAACTCGCCACGCAGCCGACCGAGCTCACCCGTGACGAAGACCAGCGCCTCCTGGGTGTCCTTCTTCGCCGCTTCCTGCGATTTGGTAAGGTACACTTCGACCATCGTGTCGGCGAGCAGCGCGCTCAGCTCGGGGTTGTTCGAGGTGGCCAACACGATGAGGATCTCGGTGCCCTGTTGGGTTTCGATCTCAATGGTTGGATAGGCCAGGATGGACCCATCGATTCCGGGCACGAGCAGCTTTTCAGCCGGAAGTAGCTCGCCATCGCTGTCGCGCAGCTGGAGGCGCCAGATCACCTCGTCGAGCATGGGGCGCATCTGCGCCAGCGCGATCTTGGTCTCCGTGTCGTCGCTTGCGCCGACGATCGAGGAAGCCATCTCACTGAGGTCCATATCGGAGAGGATCGACAGGGAGGCATCGGAGCTCTCTATGCTGATCTTCGACGTCGCTTCGTACTGCTTCGGCAGGATGATGGCGAGGATTCCCGCGCCAACGGTGAAAAAAACTACCGCTTGCAAGAACAGCCACTTTCGGCGGAGCAGGGCGGACCAGACCTTGAGGAGTTCCATATCGTGCTCTGAATGGACTCATAGCCCCGCCGAACCGCGACGGCCACCGATCTTGACGGCGGAGCCCTCAGGAGGTACCCACGCCACCCATGCTTCTGCTCCTCTTCGCGCTCGGCTGCGTTCCCGTTCAAGCACCGGCAAACGTGGTCGAGTCCGCCGTAGACCTCAAGTTGCCCCCGGCGCAGGCCTTTACGTTCGGCCGCGGCGACACCCTCCGTATCTGGGTGTGGCGACACGACGATCTCACAGTCGATGTCACGGTCGCGCCCGATGGAAACATCTCCTACCCGTTGGTAGGGCGAATCGAGGTGGCCGGGCTCACCTACGACCAGCTCGTGTCGAAACTTCAGGTCGCTATTGCCGAATATTATGTTGATGCCAGCGTGAACGTGAACATCATGAGCGTCACGAACCAGAAGGTGCTCGTGCTTGGCGAAGTGCAGTCCCCGCAGGTCATGCAGGTCAAGAACGACCTGAGCATCCTCGAAGCGCTGGTCACCGCCGGGGGGATCAACCCCGACGCGCGCACCTCCAACGTCTTGCTGATCCGGGGTGGGCTCACGAAGCCGGAGCTCTACACCGTGAACGTTGATGCCATCTATGGCAAGGGCGACATGACGCAGCTCGTGTACCTGCAACGTGGCGATATCGTCGTCGTTCCGACCAAGACCATCACCAACATCGACCGTTTCTTCCGCCACGTCCAGGCGATCCTCGCCCCGGCGGTGGGCGGCTCCGCCGTTTTTCGGAACTTTCTGGGCACCGGCGCACAGGGCACCTCCTCCTCCCTGTCCGACTGAGGCCGGGTGCGGAGGCTCGTCGGCCCTGCGCTCGGATTGCTCGATGCGGCCTGCATCTCGCTGGGGCTCCTGGCGGCCTGGGCGTTGTGGACATGGCGGTCGCCCAACCTCGGCTTCCTGGTGCAGGTCACGGTTCTGGACCTCTGGGGTCCCAATCGCTTCATCACCGCGGGCTTCGTGGTGGTCGCAGCGTGGTTGGCTGTGCTCACGCAACTTGGGATGCATGACCCCGGTCGCCTCGAAAACAGCGCGCGGATCGCGGGGGCGGTGACGCGAAGCGCGGTGTGGGTGGCCGCGATGATCCTGGTCGAGAACTTCCTCATCGGCGAAAGGGTCTACCCCAAGGGGCTCGTCGCCCCCTTCATCGGCATCACCTGGGGATTGCTGCTCGGCGCCAGACTCCTGGTGTTCCGCATCGTGTTGCGACTCGAACGCCCACCGACCGCGCTGAACGCCGCGATCGTGGGGATTGGGGAAGATGGGCTCGCGATGGCGCAGCGTATGGAACGCGATGCTCGCCATGTGGTCCATGTGGCCGGCTACCTCCGTACCGACGCTTCCGGCCCGCCGCGCGTCGATCCCGACCGCATCCTCGGCAGCGTACACGATCTCACGTTGCTGGTGAATCGGCATCGGCTGGGCATGATCATCGTGGCCACGCGCACACTGCCGCGCGAAGATGCGCTACGGATGGCCGTCCTGGCCGACCGCCTGGGTCTTCGCGTGCTTCAGGCACCGTTCTCGTGGGGTGTGGTTTCCCCGCGGATTGGCCTTGCGCGGCTCGGAGGCTTGGACCTCATCGACCTGGTCAGCATCCGCTACCCGACCCTCGCGGAGCAGGTGAAGCGAACCTTCGACCTCATTCTCGTGCTCGTCGGCGGCCTGCTGATCAGCCCGGTGCTGCTCGTGATCGCGGGGCTGGTGCGACTCAACGACAGCGGCCCCGTGTTCTACATCAGTCCGCGAACAGGCCGGGGCGGACGCATTTTCGGATTCATCAAGTTCCGGTCGATGGTCGTGGATGCAGATACGCAACGGGACGACCTGACCAACGAAGCCGACGGCCGACTGTTCAAGATGAAGGATGACCCGCGGGTCACACCGCTCGGGCGCTTTCTTCGGAAGTACAGCTTGGACGAGCTTCCTCAACTGTTGAATGTGCTTCGGGGCGACATGAACCTGGTCGGCCCCCGTCCCCTCCCCGCTCGGGATCTCGAAGGGATCGAGTCGGACAGCGAAATGCAGTACTGGTTCGACCTTCGGAGCAAGGTGCATCCGGGCATCACGGGGCTGTGGCAGGTGTCGGGGCGGAGCGACACGGGCTTTGCCGAAATGGTCCGCCACGACATCCACTACATCCAGAACTGGTCGCTCTGGTTGGACCTCCAGATCCTCGCCAAGACCCTTCCCGCCGTGCTCCGCGGGCGCGGGGCGGTGTAGGCCCGGGGATTCGGGTCAGCGAGTCAAGACAAAGTCATCCAGCACGTTGCCAACGAGATCGTAGGCGGTGGCGTGCAGCGTGCGTCCGTCCGCTTCCACCAGCAACCAGTGCTGAGACTTGGCCTCCACGACCGTGTAGTCTCGCCCATACGACGACGTGTACAAGGGCGCCCCCGCACCGCCGCTCACGATGTGAACGACGCCCGCCGCATCCTCCACCCCGGCCAGGAGCGGTACGCTGCGCTCGTAGTTGTGGTTGTGCCCGTTCACCACCATCGCCACGTTCCCGGCCGCTTCCACGACCGGCAGGAACCATTCGGTCGTTTCCGGGTCCTCGCCGTGCGGCTTGCACGACGAGATGGCCGGCTTGTGCCACGCAGCCACGACCCAGGGAGCGCTGGCTCCCGCGAGGTCGGAGGCGAGCCACGCCGCTTCGGCCTCCATCGTGCTTCCAGAACCTTCGGTATCGTTCACCAACGCGAGGTGGACCGGGCCGAAGTCGATGTCCTGGTGACCGAGGCGGGTGTGCGTGGGGAACAGCCCGAACCACATCTGGTCGTTGAACTCATGGTTGCCGGGCACGAAAGCGATCGGCAGATCGGGGAAGGCATGCGCGCCGGCATCGAACCACTCGGTCCATTGACTCCAGCTGCTGCCGCTCGCCACGGCATCCCCCGTAAACAACAGGAAGTCGACCCCAGCCGCCTCGACCTGAGTCAGCAACGCGGCGAAGGTCTCTTCGCCGTCGCGGGAATCGCCCAGCACCGCGAACCGCACGGGCGCGTCCGTGCCGGCCTCCGGAGCGGTGGCGAAGGAGCCCAGCTCGCTCCATCCCGCATCGCTCCCCACCCGGTAGCGCCACACCTGCCCTGCGGTGAGCCCGCAGATGCGCGCGACATGCAGGCGTGCACTGCCGAGAACGTAGCTTTCCGCCGACAGCGTCCACACCAGGGCTTCCGAGCCCGCGCCAACCTCCACCCGCCCGCCCACCGTGGCGGCGAGGGTTTCCCAGACCACCGTCATCTCATGGGCACCATCCTGACCCAGCACGAGGTGAACGCGCACCGGGAGGTCGGGACCGGCGACCACGGAAGTGTCCGGATCGGCAGGTAGCTCGGCGTTGAATCCCCCATCGACGGGACTCCCGATGTTTCCCGGGCACACCCAGGGGCCCTCCTCCGCCGGAAGCGCAGGCATCGGCGACGGCGCAGTGACGCCATCCCGAACCACCGTGGGCAGGGTGTGGACCCGATTCTCGGCACCCCCGACTTCGCAGCCGGTAACCAGGAGGAAGAGCGCGGTCCGGCTCAGGACGGTGCCACGGGGACCTGGAACGAATCGATCACGTTCCCCGCGAGGTCGATGGCCTCAACCGTGGCCGAGGATCCATCGGCCTCCTTTTCCAGTTTGTTCAATGCTCCGGGGCCGATTAGCATCGTTCTTGCCAAGTGTGAAGCTAATTATTGCCGCGCATCAAGGCGTGGCAGCAACCCAGGCCAGTT
>CAMBIK010000095.1 GCA_945867435.1 Klebsiella pneumoniae | reverse complement strand
GCAAGCGTTGGGCCCGGGAAGTGACGGGATCCGGGGGGGTGGGCTCTACTGGGCGTCGGCACCCTCCCCTTGGGGAACGGACCGGGCAACGCCACTTTCCTGTTGGGCAGGCCGACGGGGCCGGGCTAAGGTCACCGCATGCGGGTCGCGCACATCACCGACATCCATGTGGAGCGCACCCCTGTTCTGGCGGAGCTGGGGAACAAGCGGCTCGCCGGGGCGGTCAACCTCTACGTTCTAGGCAGAAAAGCCCACTTCTCGACGGCATCGCAAACGGCGCTGGTTCAGGCGGTCCTCGAGGCGGGCCCGGATCTCGTGCTGTGTACCGGCGATCTCACGGCGACCGCAACGGAGGCGGAGTTCCAAGCCGCCGTCGAGCTCCTGGAACCGCTGCGCTCCCGCTTCGACTGGCTGGCGATCCCTGGCAATCACGATTGCTACACGGCGGAGAGCGAAGGGCGGTTTGCCAAGTACTTCGGTCCCACGCCGCCGGTTCGCGTGGAGCGGCGGGGCGGCTGGGATGTCGTGCTTGTTGACGTGTGTCACGACGACTTCTTGTCGCGCGGCTGGCTTGGTGCGGCGGGGCGGGCGTCCCTCGACAACGCTTTGGCGGCGGGCGATGTGCCGGCCCTCGTAGCGATTCACTACCCCCTGCGCGGCCGAGATGGTGCTGCCTATGGTCCGTTCAGCCGCGCCTGCATCGACGCGGATGCGATCGAGGCGGTCGTGGTGCGGCACCCGAGAGTCCACATGGTGGTTCACGGCCACGAACACCGTGGCTACCGTACGGAGCTGCCGCGCTCGGGGCAGCCCGTGATCAGCATCGACCCGGGGGCGGGGGGCTACGCATTCCTTCCCGATAGCAGGAGGACTGCGCACTTTTGCGTGTACACCCTGGGGGCCACGAAGCTGGAGGGGGTGGAACGCTTCGCCTTTGATGGTGAGCGCTTTGTGCCTGAACCGGGCGGGGCTTTCGCGACAGGCGGGTAGGCGCCGCCCCCTCACAAGCTCCGCCCCCGCACGCGCCGCCCCTTCCACGTCGTCGCGCCGCGAAGCTGGGCTTGCAAGGAGTTCAGCATCGCCAGGATACCGAGCGCCGCCCCTAGGGGCTGACCCAAAAGAGCTAGCGGGTGTCGCGACAGACGTACGCCTGAGGGTCCATCGCAGACCGCCTTCAGCACGCGAATCCGCCCCAGCAGGATCATCCCCAACTGGAACACCGCCAGTCCGAGCGCGATCGGATGGGCCCAAAGCCCGCCCACCGTCGGGGCAAGGGCGAACACGAGCCAGGGCCAGAGCTCTGCCTGCGCCGAAAACACGGCCGCCAGCAAGGTGATCGAGACGGAGAGGAAGGGCTTGGCCGGGTCGACCACCGCCGCGTTCTTCGCGAAGCCGCACCACAACGATCCCAGCCCCGTGTACATCCGCGTGCGGGTGACTTCGGGCCCAAAGCGGAAGCGAAAGATGCCTCCGGCGTGCTTCAGCGCCCGCACGATCGCCACATCCTCCGCGAGTCGGTCCTTTACGGCGGCGTGCCCCCCGATGCGCTCGTACAGGCCGCGCCGCACCAGCCAGAACTGGCCGTTGCCCATCGCATCGTCAGGTCGGGCGGGGTCGTCAGCGTTGGCGACGTTGAGAAAGGAAAGAAGTGCTGACCAGAAAAACGGCATCACCCACCGCTCCGACCAGGTGCCCAGCGCGTGGCCGCTCACGACCACCAGCACATCCAGTCCGTCCCGCTCCATCTCTGCCGCGCAGGTGCGGAGGGCCGCGGGGTGGTGCCAGGTGTCGGCATCGACAAAACACAGGATGTCCCCCGTGGCGGCCTCGGCGGCGCGGCTCAGGGCCCACTGTTTCCCGAGCCAGCCTTCCGGGGGCTCCGAACCGTCGATCACCCGACACCGATGGGCTCGGGCCCGGTCGCCCGTGCCATCCGTGGACCGGTCGTCCACGACGATCACCTCGGTGTTGGCGTGGTCCTGGGCATCCAACGAGTTGAGTACTCGGTCGATGACCGCCGCCTCGTTGCGTGCAGGGAGGCAGACCGTGACCCGCACCGGAGGGTCCGGCTCCCCTTCGGGCGCCGGGGCGAGGCGCCACCGGGGATGGAAGACCTCCCGAAGTCGCCCCGCCGCCATCCAGCGGGTCAGAGCACCCCCGCCCGCCACCATCCAGAAGCCCACCTCTGCGGCTGTCAACCTGCGGAGCCCTCGTCGCCTACGAGCTTGCCGTCTACGAGTCGGTATTCTCCGGGTGCCAGGGAGCGCGGAACACGCGCCAAGGCCCCCTCGGCCACGATGTGGACCCCATTCGGGATGTCCCGCCCGGATGCGACCGTGACCCCGGCGCCCAAGCGAACGCCGTGCCCCAAGGCAACCCCGAGGAATGGCACGCCGGTGTCCAAAATGCGGTCCCCCCAGCGAACCTTCACATTTCCGCGCAAGTTCAGGTCGTGCATGGTGGCAAAGGTGCTGACAAAACAATTGTCCCCCACCACGCAGGCTTGGGCGCCGATGTGGCCGATGCTCGACTTCTCCCCGATGCTGGACAGGTTGAACATGGAATAGTTGCCGACGTGGGCGCGCGGTCCAATCGCGGACAGCCGCGCCGTCACATGATCCTCGACGTGCGTGCCATCGCCCAACCAGCAGCCGCGAAGCACGGTGAACGCGCCGACATGCACGTCATCGCCGAGAATGCATCCCTCGAGCACGGCTGTCGGGTGGATCTGGCACCGCTTTCCGATGAGGGACAGCCGGGGATGGAGCGGCCAACGGAGGAGGGTCCACAGTGTGGACCACGGGCGCAGCACCATGCGCTCCCAGATCTCCACGCCCATCGCGGCGTAGGTCGCCCGTAAGACATGCACCCAATGCCGCACGGTCACAGCGGTCCGCACGTCGATCGCCCAATCCAAAACCTGGCCATCGCCGAACGGTCCGGGGAGCGCGCCCCGCCCGGTCAAGCCGAGCGGCTCCACGCGAATCGGGCGCGTACCTTGACCCCAGCGGATGCCGAGGACACGCAGCGGCTCCGCGCCTTCCAGTTGTTCGAAGCCGGCTTCGCCGTCGCGATACCACGCCACGGGCTCCACCTCGAGCTCCCCCACCCGCTTGGGACGCTCCACGATCGCCAGGGACGAATCGGGCCGGGCGACCTTGAGCCACGCCCTGAGGGTGCCGGCGGCAAAATCCACGTCGTCGTCGATGTAGAGGGCGTCCGGGTCGGCCCCCGGCGTATCCACCTCTCCCGAAACGCGAAGGCCGAGCCGCGCCAGCACCCGGTCCTGGCGTTCGGAGAGCGAAACGCCAAGGATGCGTACGTCGCGGGCGGGCATTTCCCAAGGCGCGACCACGGTGTCGGTGCGCACCCGAAGGACACGCTGAGGGGAGGCGGCCATGGTCCCCTTGCTATCCTAGATCGCCCGCAGGTAGGCCTCGAGATCGGCCATCTCGGCCTCCGAAAGCATGCTGGTGTCGCCCATGGCCCCTTCGCGGGTGGTCTCCAGCACCGCCCGCAGGGTCGGTGCCCGGCCATCGTGCAAGTAGGGTGCCGTGGCCGCAATGCCGGTGAGCGCAGGGGTGTCCACGCCGGTCATCCCGAAGAGGTCGTGGCGCAATTGATCGGAGAAACGCACGCCGCCATGGCAGTCCAAGCAACCGACGTCCGCGCGCTCGAACAGGAGACGTCCGCGTTCAACCTCCTCGCTTTGCAGCCCGCGCGTGGCGTGGTCCGCGTCCGGAGTGTGTTCAAGCCACGCTGCCACGGCGGCGAACTCGGCATCGGTCGCGCCACGACCTCCGAGGCGGCCTTCGCTGGTGAGTCGCGCTTCTTCCACGACCGTGAGCACGTCGTCGGTCCAGGTGAACGGCGCGGTGAGCGACAGGGGGCCAGCCAGGGACTTGGTTTGCCGCGGGATGGTGTCGTAGTCGGTCCAGGAAAGCCCGTCGTCGCGACTGTCAACATGGCAGGTGGTGCAGGAGACGCCGGAGTCGGGCGTTGCCATATGGGGTAGGATCGACGAGGAGAACAGCAGCCGTCCCAGCTCCAGTTCGGCGTCGAAGAGGGGCGGGGTCAGGGACTGAGCGAGGCCGCCCGTGAGCGGGGTGTCGGTGAGGAGCCCTCCTGCGAGCATCGCGCCGATGCCCGCCGTGGCCTCTGTCGTTGGCAGCGGTTGCACCGAGCGGGCGAACACATTGAGCGAGGTGGCCCCTTCGGCGGTCCAGACCACCCCGCGTGGTCCGTCCTCCACGCGGGCGCTCGCAAGGGGACCGTCGTCGAAACCACCGAGATCGGGGGCGTCAGTGCTGTCCTCTGTGCCCATCAACACCACCATCCGGGCGTTCTCCATCGCAGCCGCCAACCAGGCACCATCGGGCGAATAGGCGACCCCGGCCAGGAATCCCCGCAGCACCTGGGTGTCGACCTCGTCGGTGGCGCTGCCTTCGAAGGCCGCGTAACGGAGGCGGGCACCATCCTGAAGCGGGGCGCCGCTTTCGGGGTCCAAGGCCACGAAAGCTATCCCAGGGTTGGTCGGTGCCAACCCAAGTCCGATCTTCTCGTAGGCGGCTGCCGGGTCCCGGGTCGCCTGTTCTTCCAGGCTGTGTTTGGGTGGCGAGTTGTTGTCGAGCCAGAGCCCTGGGACGGCGAGCTGGGCACCGTCGGGCCGCACCGCCGGGTCGCCCGTCAGCCGACGGGTGTACGTCTTGTCCCCTTCGGGACCGGCGCCGCCTACATCGGGAAGCTCCACCACCGTGCCCACCGGCTCGTCCGCGCTCAGGTCGAACCAGGTCAGCGTGCCGCCGACCGCCGAGACGACGTAGAGGCTTTGCCCGCTTGGATGCACCGCCAGCCCGGAGGGCCGGCCGGGAACCGACCATCGGTCGAGCTCGTCGAGGTGCGCGTCGTAGACCCGCACCTCGTCCTGGCCATGGAGAGCAACGTAAACGCGGGTCCCATCGGCCGAGGCCACGATGCCGACGGGTTCCGCCCCCGTTGCGACGCGATCGACTTCCACCAGGACCCCGTCTACCTCGGCGAGCACGGCGATGGCGCGTTCGCCGCGGAGGGTGACCAGCAGGTGCTCGCCCAGGGAGGTGAGGCGGCTGGGCGTTCCGCCGAGGTCGAGCAGGTCCACGCCCGCGCTGGTGGAACGAGCCACGACGCCCTCGTCGGCCAGCACGCCCACGAGCACGCTTCCGTCCGCGGAGGCTGCGAGTGGCTGGCTCCCCGTGTTGAACCGACCGGACCAAACCCCCGCAGCCGGGGGCGATGCTTCCGAGTCCTGTTCCGACTCCGGCGCGGACTCGCACGCCAGGGCTGCAAGCAAGAACGCGATCGACCATCCGTGTCGCATTCCCGCCACTCAACCCCCCACTCTGGGTACCCTATCGTACCACCTGCCCCGACGACACGTCGCGCGAGCCCAGCTCCAGGCCACCGTTCCGGTCCACCAGGGGGTCTACCTGGGGGAGAGACTCGCCAAGGAAGCGTTCGCCAAGCTGGGCAAAGCGGTCGGGATCGCCGGTCGAGAGCGCGCACAGTCGACCCCTGGCCGGGCCGCCAAACCCCGGATGGCGTTCAAGCCACTCCTCGAGCCGCCCGGCCACGAAGGGGGCGGGGTCCAGGAGCGCCACACCCGGCGGAAGCGCGTCCTCGAACGCCCGTCGTAACAGCGGGTAGTGCGTGCACCCGAGCACCAGCGTGTCGACTTCGCCGAGGGCGTGGACGTAGCGGGCGACTGCCGCGCGCGCCACGTCGGTTTCCTCCCAGCCTTCCTCCACGATCGGGGCCAGGAGCGGTGCGGCCCGCTCGACGACATCGACGCTTGCGGAGAGCTTGCGAACCTCTGTGGTGAAGGTGCCGCTCGCCACCGTGCGTTCCGTACCCAGGAATCCGATGCGCCCGCGGGTGACCTGGACCGCGCATTCGGCAGCGGGGATCGTCACGCCGAGGACGCGCACGTTGTCCCCGCTATAGCGGCGTTGCAGGTGACGAAGGGCCACGCTCGAAACGGTGTGGCAGCCCACGATGACCACCCGGCAGCCCTCGGCGAACAGGCGCTCGACACACTGCTCCGCCATGTCGAGGATGCTGTGGACATCCCTCCCGCCGTAGGGCGCTCGCCCCGAATCGCCCAAGTAGGTGAAGTCGTGGTCGGGCAAGGACTTTCGCAGCTCCCGCAAGACGGTCAGGCCGCCGAATCCGGAGTCGTACACGCCGATGGGGGAAGTCTGGCTCATGCGTCATCCCATTCGCCGGCGTGGGCGCTGGCCATCAGAAGATTGAGAGCTTCGTCGGGTCGGACTTCGCCTTGGGCAACGCGACGTACAGCACCTACGATGGGCAAGCTGGGCGCGTGACTGAGCAACGCGGCACAAAGCTCAGCGACCTCGGGTTGGGGCTCGCCGCGTGCGAGCGCCAGCCCACGCCGCAGCCCAGGATGGTCGGGGCTGGCGGCGCAGGCCACCAGTTCCCCCACCCCGGCCAGGCCCGAAAAGGTGCGTGCATCGCCGCCGATACGCCCCGCGAGGCGGCCGCCCTCGACCGCTGCGCGGGCCACAAGCAGCGCTTCCGCCGCGCCGCCCAGGCCGAGCCCCTTCGCGGCGCCGAGCGCCACCGCGAAAACGTCGACCAGGGCCGCGGCCAGCTCTACCCCCACGAGGTCGGGCGAGGCGTACACCCTGCACCGGGGCGAGCGCAGGGCCCCGGTGGCTACGGCGGTGACTTCCTGAAAGGGCGAGGCGACCACGGCCGCGCACGGGGCGTCTGTGCGCAGCGCCGGCCCCCCCAACGCCCCGATTCTCAGCGCGGCGGTCTCCTCCAAAACAATCTGGCTCGGCCGGAGTCCCGTTCCCGACTCCAGGCCCCGCGTCGCGAGCACAATCCGTGCGCCGGGGCCGGGGGCGCGTTCCCGCGCGAGCGCCCGCAGTGCTCCGATGGGCGCGACCCACAGTTCCACGTCGGCCTCTGCATCGACCACCTCGGCCCCAGCCGCCTTGACGAGCGCGGCGAGGGTCGCCGCACCCTCCCCACCTCCGACTACGGTCACCCGAATCATGCGAGCTCCGGGCAGCCGGCGAGGCGGTTCTGGTAGTAGAGCACCAACTCGGGAGCGAGCCGAAGCTGGCCTCCGATGGGATCGATGGCGCGTTGCCGATGGAAGGAAGCGAAGCGGGCGATCGCCTCGTCCAGCACGCCTTCCGCGGTGGCCGGCAGGGCAGCGGGGCGGCTCGCCAGCCTCGCCAAGCCGGTGGCGATCTGGCTCAAGACCGCGGCGCGGGGCACTTGCGCCTCATCCGGGCTCAAGCGAACCAGCTTCCAGGTATCGGTGCCGGTCCGAGTGGACCGCAAGGTTTTCCAAGCTGCCCATGACGCGAGGTGGGTGGATTGAACCACGAAGTCTCGCTGGTAGGCCGAGGCGATCCGGTCGGCGACGCGCTGGGTGTACAGCCGGTCGCGCTGTTCATCCACGACGAGCGCGCCCGACCGGTCGCACACATAGCCCCGGCGGTCCATGGGGCGCCCGCGGGGATCAAGCGAACGATTCTCCTCGTCGATCGGGTTTCCCATCACATCCATCGGCTCGCCGAAGCTCACATGGACCGCGGCATCCAGAGCGAGCACCTTCCGCACGAAGGTCGCGATGGTGCGGGGCTCGCTGAACTCGTCGTCCATGATGATGTGCCGCTGCTTTCCCTCCTCTGCCAGCGAATCAGCGATGAGCGATTCAGCCTCTAGCACCAGGCCCATCGAAAGGGTGCAGGGTACGATAAACACATCGCGATCACGACCCGCGGCGAGCGATTCCTGCCACGCATCCAAGCCGGTGCCGAGGAGCCCCTTCTTGAGGCGCGTTTCCAGTCGGCCCGCCCGACTCCGAGTACCGCCGGGGAAGAACAGGGAATGTTGCCCTCTCCCCAGGATTTCAATGCTGTAGTCCTTCAGGACTTCCTTGTAGAGTCGGTTTCGCTTCCGACGATCCACCGTATACGCACCGAGGCGCTGCATGAAGAACGCCATCACCGGGTTCTCGAAGAGGTTGAGCCCGGCCCCGTAGGCGACCGGCGGCAGCCCCGCCGCGTACATGCAGTAGCCGAGAAGCGGGGAATCAAGGTTGGAAACGTGCGTGGGCGCGAGGATGAGCGTGGATGTGGCCGACAGGATGCGCAGCCGCTCCAGCGGCCCATGCAGCCGGACCCGCGTGGAGACATCCGGTTGGGGGCCGACGAGGTCGCGGGCGCGGGTGGCACTCAGCAAGCGGGTCAGGACCGCAGGCAGGATGCGCGTGGCGAACCGGTAGGTCCGGGCGGAGAAGGGGTTGTGGATCTCGTAGGCGTACGCCTCGACCAACGCGACGGCAGCGTGCTCCATCGCCGTGCGCTCCCCGAGGTGGAGGGCCCGCGCCGCGTCGTCCAAGGCCGCTACGTAGCTGGGTGCGGCACGATCCTTCCCGAGCCGTCTGCGCTCGGTGAACACGGTGTCGGCGAGCAGATCGGTGATCGTGGCGTCGGAGCTGCGCGCGAGTCGGCGCCGGAGGCGTAGCGCCAAAGCCGCGGCGATCTCGGCGGCCGGCGGAGCGCGAAACACGGCGGGGTCGGCGGTCACTCCACCCTGCTATCCTGCACGGCAACGGATTAGATCGGAGCCCCATGCCTGCCGCCTTGCTCTTCATGTTCCTCGGCTGTGGCTCCTTCGGGCTCACCGTGGCGAACGATCCGCCTGATGGGCGAATCGGGATTTCGCCGAGCGATGCCGTCGATTTTGGCAGCAAGTTGCCGCAAGAACAGGCCGGCATGGCGGTTTTTTCCCTCATGGCGCAGACGGAAGACGATGCGGGCGGGGTGGAGGAGGTCTGGGTCGAAGGGGATACCGGAGCGTTCGGGATCATCGGCGTTCCTGACGTGCCGCGCACCTTGGAAGGGGGTGAGCGGATCCATGTGAAGGTGAGGTTCTTGCCTCCCGACTCGGGCACCTTCGCGGGTGATTTTGTGGTCTTGACGGCGGGAGGCAAGGAGGTGCGGAGGTCGCTGATCGGGGAGGGTTGCACCACCCGAGAAAGCAACCGGCGTTGCGACTAGCGCATGGCAAAGGTCCAAGTGCGCCTCGCCAACGTGCCTCGGCACCCCACCTACCCAGAGGGCGACGATGCCCTGGGCGAACATTTATGGTCCATGATCGTGGATAAGTTGACCCAGGGCGTCCCCCGCCCAGCGTTGTTCACCTTCTTCGCGGAAAGCGTGCAAATCGTGGACGCGCTTCCGCTCGTCGGCAGCGCGGGCGATGCCCACCGGGCGTTTTCGGCCTTCGCTTCGCAGCCCGGAGCCGAGGCTGTGGCCTCTTTGGGCGTGATGGTGCGGCGGCAGGGGAATAACGTGATCGGGCAGTTTGTCGTGGCTTTTGTGGAGTGGTCCGATGGGAGGTGGTGGTCGTGCGTGCGGCCGCTCGATGCGCGTGGGGCGCCCCTGCGAGGCACGGAAGACGACGTTCAGCGGGCGTGGGAGGGGGCCTCGAAGCCGGGTGGCCTGGGCGCCTGGTTCCGGCGGGCCCGCTACGAGGGGATCACGCTGAAGTTGGAGGGGGAACTGGTGAACTGAGGGGGGGCCCCCGGAGCGGCAGGGGGGTGAGGTCCAGCGTGGGCATGGCGGCCCGCGCTTCTTCCCACCACGGCATCGTGGCGAACAGTTCGGCGTGATCCTCGAACAACGGGCAGTTCACCTCGATGGGCTCGGTCCAGGGCACCGACAGGGAGGCGCAATGCAGGCCCAGTCGGGTGACCCCGCGTTCTTGCGCCCACCAACGATTCACATGGCGGTCCCCGTGCTCGCCATCCCCGACGATCGGGTGGTTCAGGTCGCGGACGTGCCGACGAACCTGATGAAATCGACCCGTTTCGGGGGTAACGTGGAGCAGGGAGCAGCGCGGGTCGTCGCTGCCGGCGAGGCGCCGGACCACGGAGCGGGCTTCGCGGGTAATGCCGTTCTCATCCGCCATCGGGCGGTCCACGACCACGGGTCCCTCGGTCAAGAAGTTCCCTCGGACAAAGGCAACATAGGTCTTTTGGCCCTGCGAGAAGGCGTGAGAGATGGGCCCTGCGAGCTCGCGTATGGTCGCGAAGAGCAGGCACCCGGACGCGCTCCGGTCCAGCCGATGGATTGGGTAGACCTGACAGCCGATCATGTCGCGCACGCACTGCACGGCGGCGGGTTCGCGGGGGGTAAAGTCGTTGCGGTGGGTCAGCAGAAGGGGTGGTTTGGCAACCACGATCCAGCCTTCACCGCGGGCAAGGATGGCGCAGACGGGAGCGCGGGCCATGCCTACGCCGGGAAGGCGAACAGCGCGCCTTCCGTCGTCCACACCCAGACACTTCCGCCCACGTTCACCGCGCCATCGCCAGGTAAGGGCCATGCTTTGCCCCGCACAACGACACCGCTCGGCTCGTCATGCTGGGCGAAGGTCACGCCTTTCAGTTCTTGCTGGCCGGGGAGCGATTCGTCGTCATGAGTCCACAGTTTGGTACCATCGAGGGCAAAGGCAGAGGCTGATCCATCGAGGGAATGGACCACGACGTGATCGTGATCGATTCTCACTTCCTCCACCGGGTTGTCCTCCTCTTCCCCGAGGCCGTGCAGGAAGGTGGCGCCGTCGAGCACCCGTACATGCAGATCGTCGACCACCACCACATGAACTCCGTCGGTGGCGGCCAAGCCGGAGCCGAGACCCTCGCGAGTGCGGAGGCCCGTTTCGGTGGACCACACGGCCCCGCCCGGTCCCGCCAGCAGGATTTGGCCCAGGGCGGGCGAGGCCCCTGCGAACCCATTCGCTATCACGACGCCCTCGGCGTCTACCAGCGTGCCGGTGTCGCGATCCCAGCGAATGGGTCCGGGTGCGTAGCCCACCGGGACGAACGAGCCGTCCCACCTGCGGAGCTCCTTGCCGGTGCTCATGTCGATCTCAGTCACGCCCTCTTCGTCGCCCGCCAAAGCGCAGAGTCCATCCGGCGAGAAGCGAGCGCCTTCCACGTCGATCGCAGAACCCAGGCGAACTGCGAGCCGACGTGGTGCGACGCAGATCGTATCGCCGTCGAGCCCGACCAGCGCGGCGCCACCGGGACCGCACGCCAGGGATGTCGCGCCCATCGCGCTTCCCAGGCCATTCGGAAGGCCTCCCTCGGTGAACCGATACAGGCGGTCGAGATCGATCCAGACGAGGCCCACACCGGTCGCGAAAGGGGCAAGCAGAGGCGCTCGCGTGGCTGCATCGGGAAGCTTCACATTCCCGCCATCCGCGAGCCGGACAAGGCTGTGTTCGGGAACGGCGACCACGATGGCGCAGTCGCGACCCGGTAGGACTGTGAGGGGCTCGCCCTCGTCCACCGTTAGCAATGCCGTGAACTTACCGTTCGAGGGATCGACTCTTACCGCGCCAAACGCCGTGGAGGCTGTCCACCCGCCCGCCGCAGCGGCGACATCTTCCACCAGGTCGGGCAGTTGAACCGAACCTACCGCTTCGCCGTCGAACCAGAACAGCACATCCCGCAGCACCCACCCCACCCGCTCGCCATCGGCGCCGATCCAATCCGGGAGCCCTGGAGCGAGGAGGAGGGGGAGGGGACCCGAACCGAGGGAGAGGCGCATTCGCGCGGGCTAACCCGTGCGCTACTGCAGCCCCACGATTCGCCCGTTGGCGAGGCCCACGACCAGGCGCTTCCCCACCAGGGCGGGCTCCCCCGTGACTGGAGATCCAAGATCAACCTGCCAGACCACTCCACCATCGTCGGGATCGATCCGTACGAGGTGGCCGTCGCTGTTGCCGACGTACACCGAACCCGCCGCGATGAGCGGCTGCGTGGTGAATTCTCCAAAGCCCACGGCATTCCAAAGCTTTTCCCCGGTCTTCGGGTTCAGCGCGTAGACGTTGCCATCCTTCTCGGAAACGTACACCTGACGCACATCCGCGCCGACCGCGGCAAGCGGCTGGAATTCGCCATGGAAGCGCCAGGTTTCATGACCCAGGTCGCCGAAGGCCACCACCCCACCTGGCTTGCCGTTTGCCGCGGCGAACGGGACATAGACATGTTCCTCGTCCAGGGCCGGACCGTCGATCGCCGCTGCCGGAAGCGCGGCCTCCCACTGAACGCCGGTCGGACCGACTGCGAACACCTTGCCGTTGGTGGTCGCCACAAAGACGGTGGTCTGATGGGCCGCAGGCCGACCGACCGGCCGGTGGCCGAAGCTTTGGATCCAGCCCGCGGTCGTCACTACCGCACCTTCGACCGTGACCCAGGCCAAGCCGCCTTCCACGGGCACCGGAGCGCCGACGATGGACCCCCCGCGCTCCGTCGTGGAGCGGTCCTTGCCCGTGGTGCGCTCGATCCAGTGCATCCGACCATCCGTACCCCCGGCCACGAGGGTATCCCCCGCCAAGGCCATGCCCCCGACGCCGGGAATTCGGGCTTCCCAGACGCGGTGCCCATCGGCGGTGAACGCGTGAATCGTGTCGTCGGCGATGGCGTACACCTGGTCGCCATCCGGCAGGATTGGGGTGGTGATCGGGCCGCCAAGGGTGAACCCCCACACCTCCTCGGGGCGCTGGTTCACGGGGGGGGCGCTGGTCCAGCCGCTGCGCCAAGAGGGAAGGGGATCGGGCTTCGGGGCGGGGGCCGGGGTGGGGGCCGGCGCCGGGACGAACACGACGCTGTGAACGGAACGCGTGTCTTCCTTGGGGCAGCCAAGGAGGAGGAGGGCGAGGATCATCGTTGGCCGTCCATTTTGAACCGGTAACCCACTCCACGTACCGTGCAGAAGTGCAGCGGGTCCGCTTGGTCGAGCTTCTGGCGCAAGCGGGTGATGAAGTTGTCGACGGTTCGCTCGGTGCCGAAGTAGTTTTCCCCCCAGACGGCGTCGAGGATCATCTGTCGGGTCACGACGCGCCCCTCGTTCTTGGTCAGGTACTGCAACAACTGCATCTCGCGTGCTGTCATCTCCACGGAGGCTCCGTTTCGGCGAACTTCGCCCGCGGAAAAATCAACCTCCACCTCACCGAAGTGAAGCACTTGGCCCGTGGGCGGTCGCTGCCGGCGAAGCTGGGCCTTGATTCGAGCAAGCAGCTCGGCGAGCCCGAACGGCTTGGTCACGAAGTCGTCGGCCCCCATGTCCAGACCCATCACCTTGTCCGGTTCGCTCCCTTTGGCGCTCAGGATGATGATCGGCATGGTGAGCGCGCGTCGGCGTAGCTCCCGACACACTTCGTAGCCGTTCATCGCGGGCAGCATCACGTCGAGCAAGACGAGGTCGGGCTTCCATTCCGTTGCCGCCCGCACCCCCGATGGCCCATCGAGCGCGGCGCGGACTTCATAGCCATCGAGGCTGAGATTGAGCTCCAGACCGCGTACGATGGAGGGGTCGTCTTCGATGAGCAGGATGCGGTCGGGCACGACGCTTTCAAACGTAACCTGATCGTTTGCGGGGCTGGCCGGTCGCCCCCCGGCAACTCATCGCATGTAGTTCCCGCAGCATCACCAACCCGAAGGTCGTGGGCGACACGTTTCCGTCGGAACTGCCGGCGATGGTGGTGGGCGGTCTCTTCCAGGAGAGAGTCCGCTACCGTAACTTTGGGAACCTGCGGAAACCTTCCGACGCCCGCCCTTCGAGCTGTGCGGCGCCGGGTCGGCCCCGCCGTTCCCGCACGCGCCCGTGTGGTCGGTCACTGGGGCATCGCCGACGAGCACCCGGATCTCCACCTCCCGCGTCTCGGTGTCCACCGTGACCCGCTCGATCAGCTCCGCGATGATCGCCCGCTGCTGGTCGCGGTCCACCGTCTCGACCGCCGCGCGCATCGCTGCGAGGCGTTTGTCCGCGGCGGCGAGCCGGGCCGAGCGAGCGCCGTGATTGCGCTCGTCCATCTGGGACAGTTCGAGCCGGTTCAGCAGCGG
>CAMBIK010000094.1 GCA_945867435.1 Klebsiella pneumoniae | reverse complement strand
TGCTTCCTCCATCAGCGCGGCCACGGAGGGATTTTCCCGCTCCCGATCGCGCGGGACCACCGAGATCCGCACGCGGTAGCGGGAGAATCGCAGACCGGGCACGGCAGCGTAGTCGGTCAGCGCGACCGCCTGTCGGTTCCTGCCCAGGTCGCTCCAGGGCATCACCGCCCGGGCCCACATGCCTAACGACCCGCCGATCTCGACCTGCCAACGCCCGCCCAGAGCGCGGGTCCACGCTCCCGGTTTGCCGTCGGTATTTCTCGCGAGGCCGACCGCGAGCTGGGCAAGACGATGGTCCCTGGCAAACCAGCGTAGGTCGAAGCCATTCAACCCAAGCGGCAGGGCGTCCGGCATCGCCTCGACAGACAGCAATCGCGCCCAGGCCCCGCTATGTGGAGCGGCAGTTGGCGTCGTGAGCACAGTAGCATTTGGATGCCAGGGGGAGCCGGCGTCCGCGTCGTTGTCGAACAGCACGAGGGCTTCCACGTCGTCCGAGCCCGGTGTGGTCGAAGGGAGCACGGCCAGCGCGGAGGGGCGGTCGTGGAAGATGTCGGCCAGGTCCAGGGGGGTGAGCCGGTCACCATCGACCCGCCAGAGCCGGCCGCCAAACGCAGGCTCCGTGTCGTACCCGTAGCTATCCCAGGCGGAAACCGCATAGATCTTCCCATTCTGCGCACTCAACCCGGTAAGCCCCTCCGCCGGTCCGAGCGGGGTGCCATGACTGCCATCGGCCAGCACGGACAGCGTCGCGGCGGCCCCCAGCCTGGCATCGCTGAGCGGATACCGCAGAACGCGCAGCGCCGACCCCGCGCAACGACTGAGCCCCACGAATACGTCGCCCCCCTCGGAATCCCAGGCGATCCCCTCCACCAAAAGGTCGTCGTTGCAGTTGGCTCGCCCCCAATCGGACAGGGAATCGCGGAGACGCGTGATCTCGGGCAGATCCTGTTCCACCCACCCACCATCACGGCGTTCGAGTACGAACAATCGCTCGGTCGTTCGCCGGCTCCTGGCCATCAGATCGCGTCGGAACCCGGTCCGTCGGCCGACACTCGAATACTTGGTCACGCCGATCACGCGCTCGGGACCGAAGGCCGCCAGATCCTCGACGTCGAAGGGAGCGCCGACGCCATCATCCCGCGCCAACCAGGTGATCGGCTGGGCTTGAAGACGCACTTCCGCACGAAAGTGGCGAACGGCACACCGAACCGTCACTTCCTGGTCCTCGCCACACAGGTCGCGCCCATCGCGAAGGGGGAAGAGGTCGAGGAGCCCGCGTGGACGCAGCGGTACGTCGGGATCGGGCGCATAGAGCACATCCGCCACGCCCTCCGCCACCGCGACCACATGCCCATCGGGGAGGAGGGCCACTCCGCTCAGCTCCAGCGGGCGGTCCAGCCCGGGAGCCTCCAGAGAAAGCAGAGGATAGCTACGATACTGCGCACAGCCGCACGCGAGAAGCAACGCTAAGGAAATCCGGGCAGACTTGGCGTGAGCAACGGGCATCAAGTGCGGGGAAGCGTACCCCGAAGGAGGCACGGGCGAGCGTTGGGGAGCCTCACCCCCCCGAGCGCACCAGCGCCATCGACCCCATCTCCCGCAGCAACAGCCGCCAGCGGTCAAAAGCTCGCCCCCATGCCGGGGAAAGAACCGGCCAGGGAAGCGGCTCCGCGAAGCCCACCTGGCGCGCCAGGAGCAAGGCGCGGGCGAGGTGGAACGGCTCCGTCACGACAAGGATCCGCTGGGCATCGGGGATGAGCCCCCGAGCAAACAGGAAATTCCCATATGTGTTGCGGCTTTTCTCTTCGATCAGGATTCGGGAGTCAGGCACGCCCGCGGCCAGGAGGATCGCACGGGCCACGACGGCCTCCCCGGGCGGACCCCGGTGATGCGCCCCGGTCGTGACCACGACCGGGGCCCGCCCCTCGTGGAAACATGAGGCCGCTGCCTCCGCTCGGGCGCGCAAGGAACCCGACGCTTCCCCGTTCGGAAGCACGGTGGCACCGAGGACCACGATCGCGTCGGCCACCCCATGATCCGCCGGCAATCGCGTGCCTTCGAGGACAGCGTGGACCGCCGCCGGTAGCTCCCCGACCGCCCTCAGCGGCAGAAGCGGGTCCCAGCGGCGCATCAGGCCTTCTTCCGCCGAAGGTAGAAGCCCGCACCGAGCACGCCGCCGAGCGCGAGCGCCGCGGGCACGACTATCTCCATCCAGGCGCCGTAGTTCAGCGGGGAGGCTTCAAGCCCCGCATCGGCAGTCGCCACCACGATTTGGGCGGTGGGCCGAGCCCTGTCGAGCAGCGCGATCTGTTCGGCATCGCCTGGCTTCAGCCGAGCATCCGTGTAGGTGGCAACAGGCTTGTACCAGCCGAACTGCGCGAACACGCGGTCATGGTCGGGCACGGGGCTCTTTCTGCCGCGGCGGGCGCGAATGCCATCGACCAGCAGCCGACGGTCGGCCGGGGTGAGCGTTTCGACATAGAGAGCGTCTAACGTGGTTTCGCTGCGATGGAGCATCCAGATCGCGAGGGCCCGGGTGAGGCGTGGTTCAGCAGGGGTGTCGGCGAGCGCGCCCACGATCTTCGCGCCGCCCGAATCGGCATCGCTAAGGCACATGTAGCCTTCGAAGGAGCCCTTCTCACGAACCTCGACCAGGGCGGCATCGAGGTTGCAGGGCCCCTGTGCGAGGGCGGTTGCGAAGGAGAAGAGGATCGCGTTCATGCCTTTGCCACCGCGGATGACCACGCCGTGCGCAGCGCCGCGCGCGCTCCCACCGACATGGTGGGATCGAACGAACGCCCGTGAGACCATGCGGCGGTGACCGCCGCCGGTGACTCCCAGAAGCCGACCCCCAACCCCGCGAGGTACGCAGCCCCCATCGCGGTGGTTTCGAGATTGGTGGGACGCACACAGCGAACGCCGAGTACATCGGATTGAAACTGCATCATGAGGTCATTCCGGGCTGCGCCGCCATCGACCCGCAGCTCCCCCAGGGCCCGCCCGGAGTCTGCGGCCATGGCATCGAGCAAATCGGTAATCTGGAGCCCGATCCCCTCCAGGACGGCACGAGCGATGTGCCCCCGGTTCACACCGCGGGTGAGGCCGACGATCACCCCCCGGGCGTCGGGCCGCCAGTGAGGGGCGCCGAGGCCGGCGAGGGCAGGAACAAACATCACCCCGGCGCTGTCGGGCACGCTGGCGGCGAGCGCCTCCACTTCCGCGCTGTCTTTGATGATCCCGAGGCCATCCCGAAGCCACTGCACCGCCGCACCGGCAATGAAGGCGCTTCCTTCCAGGGCATAGGTGGTGCGACCATTGAGGCGCCACGCGACGGTCGTAAGCAGCCCGTTCGTGCTCGGAACGGCACGTTCACCCGTATTCAGCAACAGAAACGCGCCCGTACCGTAGGTGCATTTTGCCATGCCGGCGGTGAAGCAGGCCTGGCCGAAGAGCGCCGACTGCTGGTCGCCCGCGAGCCCCGACACCGGGATCCCATCCGGCAGGAAGCCGACGCCTTTCGTGCGGCCGAACTCCCCGGCGTTGTCGACGATGCGGGGGAGGCAGCGGAGGGGAACCCCGAACTGGGCGCAAAGCTCCTCGTCCCACTGCAAGCGGTGGATGTCAAACAGCAAGGTGCGCGAGGCGTTGCTCGGGTCGGTGACGTGTTCGCCGGTGAGCTTCCAGGCCACGAAACTATCGATCGTGCCGTAGCACAAGCCCCCGTTCGCAGCGCGTTCGGCGATGCCGGGAACGTTCTGCAACATCCATTCGGCCTTGGTCCCTGAAAAATAAGGATCGAGAACCAATCCAGTCTTGCTGCGCACCCCCGCTTCGAAGCCGGCGGCGCGGAGTGCCTCGCAGCGCGGTGCGGTGCGGCGGTCCTGCCAAACCAACGCACGGCCCGCGGGCGCGCCGCTCACCCGGTCCCAGAACAGGCTGGTCTCCCGCTGGTTGGTGATGCCGATGGCGGCGATACGGCCAGGGTCCACACCGACCAGCACGGCCGTCACGGCGCGACGAATGCTGTCCCAAATCTCGTCGGCGTCGTGTTCAACGAGGCCCGGAGCCGGAAAATAGTTCGGAAACTCGACGTTCTCCGACGCGACGACGCGACTCTGATGGTCAACCAGCATGGCGGTTGAGCCCGTGGTGCCTTGATCGATGGCGAGAATGAGGTCGGGCATGCCAAGCCGCCCTATCCGATCGCAACCCCGGATTCATGTTCCCCGGCACCCGAGCATGATAGCGCCGCCCCCCCCAACGAGACCCACTTGGTCGATTTCAACAATGTCACGAAGCAGCACGGCAGCCAGGTGCTCTTTATCGATGCCTCGTTCAAGGTAAACCCGGGCGAGAAGGTAGGGCTTGTCGGGCCGAATGGCGCTGGAAAGACCACGATATTTCGCCTCATCCTGGGTGAGGAGCGCGCCGACGAGGGTTCGGTAGAGCGCCCCAAACGGTTGACCCTCGGGTACTTCCGGCAGGACTTCGCCGATTGGCGCGACCGCAGCGTGCTGGCCGAGACCTTGGCGGGCGCCGGGGCGGTAGCGGAGGCGGGCGACGAGCTCGCACTTCTCGAGGATCGGCTCGGCGATGTCGACGACCCAGAGTACGACCGCATCCTGGAGCGGTACGGGGAGGCTCAGGCGCTCTACGAGGCCGGTGGCGGCTACGAGCTCGATGCCCGCGGCCGGGCCATCCTCGCCGGTCTGGGCTTCAGCCAAGCGGAGATGGACGGAAAGCTGGGCCAGCTGTCTGGCGGTTGGCGCATGCGCGTGCAGTTGGCGCGGCTACTGCTCGCTCGCCCCGAGCTCCTGCTGCTGGATGAACCGACGAACTACCTGGATATCGAGTCGATCATGTGGCTGGAGTCTTGGCTGCGCGACTACCCCGGCGCGGTGCTGATGACCTGCCACGACCGGGATGTGATGAACCGGGTTGTGAGCCGAGTTTTAGAGATCGACGGCGGACGGGTGCGTTCCTATACGGGCGACTACGACAGCTACGAGCGCGCCCGCACCCTGGACGCGGCCCAGCGGGAGGCCGAGTTCCAGAAGCAACAGGCGATGCTGGCCAAGGAAATCCGCTTCATCGAACGCTTCCGCGCTCAACCTTCCAAGGCCAGCCAGGTGCAGAGTCGAGCCAAGAAGCTTGAGAAAATCGAACGCGTCGAAGAGCCGCGCCGCATGGTCGAACGCTCTTTCGATTTTCGCAAACCCGACCGCAGCGGCAACGACGTGATCGCCGTGAAGCAGGTCAGCAAGGGGTACGCGGGCCGAACGATCCACGACCGACTCGACCTGATGGTTCGCCGTGGCGAGCGCTGGGCTATCATGGGCGAAAACGGTGCTGGCAAGACTACTTTGCTCAAGATGATGGCCGGCGTGCTTCAGCCCGACGCCGGAGCGGTGACCATCGGAGCCTCGGTGACGCTCGGCTACTTTGCCCAGCACGCGATGGAAAACCTGGATGCAAGGCTCACCGTGCTCGAAGAACTCGAAGCCTTCGCGCCCCGCGAAGGGATGGGCGTGCTGCGAAGCCTCGCGGGTGCGTTCGGATTCGTGGGGACCGACGTCGAAAAGTCGATCTCCGTGTTGTCAGGCGGTGAAAAGTCCAGACTCGCGCTCGCGAAGATGCTGTACGAAGCCCCCAACGTGCTGGTTCTCGATGAGCCCACCAATCACCTCGACCTCACGACGAAGCGTGCGTTGGTGAGTGCTCTTTCCGACTACGATGGCACGCTGGTTTTCGTCTCCCACGACCGCGTTTTCCTGCGGGCCCTGGCGACGCGGGTGCTGGAGGTGGGCAGCGGCGGACCCCACCTGTACCCTGGAAGTTACGACGAGTATGTGCGTGCGGTAGGCCGTGAAGCGCCGGGATTAAGGGCGAACTAATCGGCCGTTCGGCGTGAGTTCGGCGTAAACACCGCTCACAACATCCGCGAGTGCGTCAAAACTGAGCGCGGAATCGAAGTGGCGGCGAACGGCCGCCCGTGAATCTGTATCGCGCACGGCGACAAGGGCGGAGGCCATCGCCGTAGCATCGCCCACCGGGAACAGGTGTCCCAACGTGCCTTGTTCGGTCATTCGACGAAAGCTGGGAATGTCGGAGAGCACGCTCGGCGTGCCCGTGGCGAAGGCCTCCAGGGCAGCCTGCCCGCACACTTCCCGCGTGCTGGCCTGCACGAACACGTCGGCAGCGCGGAGCAACGACTCGGTGGTTTCGCGGGACACCCGGCCAAGGAAGGTCACGGGGAGGTCCGCCGCTGCCGCTCTCACTTCGGCCTCCATGGAACCCGCCGTCCACGCAAACGTGAGGTGCGCCTTCGGGTGAGTGGGAAGGATGGACCGGAACGCCGCCAGCGTGGTGAGCGGGTCCTTCACCGCGTCGAGACGCCCAAGGTGCAGCAGCGCCGGAGCCCCGCGGAGTCCAGTGCGCGCCCTCGCCTCCGCACGATCGCCAGGACAAAACGTCGAGGACGTCTCGTACACTTCCGTGACCCGGGGGTCATCCACGAGCGCTCCGGTCTTCCGCCACGGCACCGCATGTTGCCTCGTGGTGAAGAAGAAGCGGGAGACATTGGCGAAGGCGGCACGCTCCGTAGTGCGGAGCGCAGCGAGCCGGGCCGGGGCGCCCCCGTGGAAGTGGGCGATCAGGGCGGCACCACGCCGCCGGGTGTCGCGGCCGAGGGCGGCGACCAGCGAGTAGCTCGCAAGGTCGAAGCTGTGCACGATGTCGGCGCGCAACGACGCGGTCGCACTGGCAAGGTGGGGGGCGGACACCTTGGTCGCGGCGTCGTCGCGCCCCGCGAACGTGAGCGCAGCGCGCGCAGCGCGGGTGATGCGGGCGGGGGGGACAAAGTGCCAGCAGACCGGACCATCTTCGACCCTGGCGGCGACCGGCAGCTCCTGCACCACATGCACCTCGTGCCCGCGGGCGGCGAGACCCTGCGCCAGCTCGCGGCGCAGCGGATCCGCCTCGATTTGCGGTCCCGGCTCGTCGGCGGCGTGCCAGCGGTTCACGAGCACGACGCGCATCGCGGCGGGATAACCGCCGTGAGATGATCGTGTTTCGGAACGCTACGGTGCTCGGACCGGACCCGCTGGGGGCCGTGGATGTGCTGGTGGGAGGCGGGCGTGTCCTCGCGGTTGGCACCCACCTCGCGCCACCGCCGGAAGGTTGGCCCGTCGAAGTGGTGGACTGTGCGGGTGCCTGGTTGGTGCCCGGCCTGGTCGATGCCCACGCCCATCTGACCGGCGGGGGCGGCGAAGGGGGGGCAAGCACACGCGTGCCGCCGGTCGCCTTCACGGCATTCACGCTGGCTGGCGTCACGACGGTTGTGGGCCTGCTCGGAACGGATTGCACCACGCGGACCCTGCCCGATCTGCTGGCGGCGGCGCGGGGGCTGAGCGATCTCGGCATCACCGCGCTCTGCTACACGGGGGGCTACGTGGTTCCCCCCCACACTCTGACCGGCTCGGTCCGCGGCGACATCGTCAACGTGGGAGCGATCGTGGCCGTGGGGGAGACCGCCATCTCCGACCACCGCAGCTCCCAACCAACCTTTGACGAACTGATCCGACTCGCAGCCGACGCCCATGTGGCCGGCATGATGACCGGAAAGGCGGGCTGCCTTCACCTGCATCTCGGCGATGGCCCGCGAGGTCTCGAATTCGTCCGCAGGGCGATCGCTGAAACGGAGCTTCCACCGCGGGTCTTTCATCCGACGCACTGCAACCGGAATCGACGCCTTTGGGAAGAGGCGATGGCGCTGTCGGCCCTGGGGGTGACTGTCGATATCACCGCGTTCGAGGCCGATGGAGAAGCGCCGAGCGGAGGTCAGGCGATCGCGGAGTGGTACGCGGCCGGGCTCGATGCCGGGCGGCTCACGCTTTCAAGCGATGGCGGCGGCTGCTTCCCAACGTTCGATGCCAGCGGTAATCTCCTTCAAATGGAGGTTGGAAAGGCATCTGCACTACTTGCTTGTGTTCGCGAGGCGATGGCTTTGGGCGTTCCCATCGAATTTGCTCTCGCGACCGTTACCCGCAATCCGGCGGAACAGCTCCGACTGGCCGCGAAGGGTCGGATCTCCGTGGGAGCCGACGCCGATCTTCTGGTGTTGTCCGCCGATCTTGACGTGATTCATGTGGTAGCCGGCGGTCGCACCCTCGTCCGGGGGGGGCACGCGACCGTGCGGGGCCCCTTCGAGCCCGCCTGAGGGAGGGAAACGGTTAGCAGGAGGCGCGCATGCCCTCCCGCCCGACTTCGCCCGAACGCCGCGGCTACATCGTCCCCATCGGGGGTGCAGAGGACAAGGTTCGCGGGCGTGCCATCCTGGCTCGGTTCGCCGCACTATGCGGCGGTTCAAAGGGTCGAATCGTGGTGATCCCCACCGCATCTTTGGATGTCAGCGCGGGGGAGCGATACCAGGAGATCTTCGACGACCTAGGCATCCCCAAGGTCGTCGTGTGCAACCCGCGCACCCGCGACGAGGCGAACCCCGCAGCCAAGGTGCTCAAGGGGGCCACTGGCGTGTTCTTCGCGGGGGGCGACCAGCTGCGCCTCTCGACCCTGCTCGGGGGCACCGACATGGCGCGGCTGGTTCGCCGCATGAATGCCGAGGGCGTTCACGTCGCGGGCACCAGCGCGGGCGCGGCCTTCCTCTCTGAACACATGATCGCCTTCGGAAAGGAAGGTGGAACCCCGCTTGCCGGGCAGGCCACCCTCGCGGCGGGGCTCGGGCTCACCAATCGCGTGGTGATCGACCAGCACTTCCGGCAGCGGGACCGGATGGGCCGTCTGCTCTCCGCGCTCGCGTACAACCCCTTCGCCATCGGCCTGGGCGTGGACGAGGATACGGCGGCGTTCATCGCGCCAAACGATACGTTCGAGGTAGTCGGTTCAGGGGGGATCACCGTGGTCGATGCGGCGACGCTTGAGCACAGCGCGATGGCCGAAACTCCCGAGGGTGGCCCCGTGGAGATGATCGGCGTGCGCCTTCATGTGCTGGTTGCCGGCTCCCGCTTCGACCTGAACCGTCGCAAAGCGATCCCAGCTCCGATGCGGCCGCAGCTGCCAGACTAGCCTCAAGCGAGAACGCGAATTCTCGTGACACCTTTCACGTTGGCGCAGGTGCTTCCGGACACCTGCACCATGCGAAAGGGTCCACCCAGTTCGACCGATAGCGGCACCCCGTCGAGCGTGTGAACCAACACGGACTCCCCGACTCCCTCGATGGCGAGTGGAGCGGTCGTGAGGCCGTCTCCCGCACACACGATGTAGGTCGATCCTGCGCCTGCGAGCGCAAGCACCTCGAGGAGTCGCACGCCGGTGCCGCGCTTGCCTGGTGCCTCCGCGCCCACGTCGGGCACCTGCCCAGGTAGGGCCATGAGCGCCCCCCGGCTCAGCGGAATCTCCACGCCCCCCGCATCCACGAGCACGATGGCGGTCGCATCGAAGGAATCCAAGCGAGGCGCGGGGAGGATCGCCGCCCGAAGCTGGGCGTCGAAGGTCTCAAGGTCGATCTCCGTCACGATCACGTCGGCCCGCGAGTCACGACGGAATGCCGTGGAGGCGGAGTGCGCGATTCCTCCCGCAAGGTCGAGGCGAACCCACCCCAGGTCCGTGTGAAAGACACCTTTGAATCTAGCTATCCCCGGTTTGCCGCCGATCAGATCCCGAAGCGGGTCCCACCCGAAAACCAGGTCGGGGGGGAAGACCCATGACCGCGCACGGTACCCCTCCGTGGAAGCCGAGTGCGCGCCGTCGTGACCGTGATCGTGGGCTTCGCCCGCCGCCCTCGGGCCTGCTCCCGCCGCCCAACTCCACGCGCCTTCGGGCAGTTGCCCTCGGCTCACCTTGGCAACGAGCATCGGCGCCGGCCAAAGGGTGGTCGCGAGCCGGTCGAACGCCGCCAGTTGGTCGATGTCAGCCAAGTCGCAGCGATTCGCCACCAGCACATCGGCGGCGTCGAGCTGCTCCGCGAAGAGCGTGCGGTCGGGAGGCACCCGCGACGGGTCGACCAGAACCACGGTGGGACCGATCTCGATTCGAGCCAACAGCGCGGGGCTCCGCATCAGCATGTCCACGATGTCGCGGGGGCGACCGAGCCCGGAAGGCTCCACGAAAATGCGGTCGGGGGCGAGATCGTCGAGGATGGCGTTCATCGCCGGGATCAGGCCTTCCGGAGCGGTGCAGCAAACGCAGCCGCCGGGGATGTTCGTCACGCGGAGCCCGCCAGACAGGAGCGTGGCGTCGACTTGCGCCTCCCCGAAGTCGTTGACCAGTACGGCGCAGCGCTCGCGGCCTTCACGGCGCGACAACTCGCGGATGAGCGCTGTGGTCTTCCCCGTGCCCAGGAAGCCGCCGACGACGTGGACCGGGGTTTTCATAGGCCGGAGCTATCACGCAGGAGGGGGTGCCTCGTGCGCTACCCGCCGGCCGCGCCCGACTCCAACCATGTGAGAATCCGGTTCATATCGGCCCACCGAGTCAGCTTGCCGTCGGCGCCGAGCAGCGTGATGGCGAGGTGCCGCCCGCTATCGGTTCGGAGGACCGTCGTGAACGTGTAGAGCGCGGCGTCGGTGTACCCGGTCTTCGCCGTTTCCACGATGAGGTCCTCGCGGCCAATCAGGCGATCCGTGGAGCCGAGGCGTCGAGCATTGACCTTGTTGGTTCGCCACAGATCCCAGAAGGGCGCGCTAGCCACAGGCTGAAGCACCGGATGGAAAGCCACCGCCACGGTAGCCTTCGCGATGTCGCGGGCTGTGGACACGTTCCCGTCTTCAAGCCCCGAAGGGTCCGCCCAGGAGGACCGGGTCATGCCCAGCTCCACGCTCACGCGGTTCATGCGGCCGACGAACTCATCGAGGTGCATACCGGCGGCGGCCGCGAGACCCATCGCGGCGCGATTGTCGCTGGCGACGAGGGCCGCGCCGAGCACGTCCCAACCCGAGGTGCGGTCTCCGGTGGAAAGGCGAGAGCGGGCGCCGCTGCGAGGCGGATATTGCTCGGGGCCGATCGTGAATTCCTGCGTAAGGTCAGGGTCGGCGCTCACCAGTGCCAAGCTGCTCACGAGCTTGGTGATCGAGGCCACGGGGCGGGGGGTGTCGGGATTCTTTTCGTAGAGGACCCGCCCGCCGTCGATGTCGTACACGAACGCGGCGCGGCTCTTCACTGTGGGGCCGGTGGTGGGGCCGCTCCCATCCATATCGCCCAGCACCAGGATGTCGGTGCTGGGGGGGTACCAGGGGGGGGGAACGAAGGGGGCGGGCGGCTCGAGGGCGAGCGCGAAGTCCGCTTCTCCCTGCGGCTGCCAACCCACGGCGGGGGCGAGGATGAGCGCGAATTCGCCAGGTTCAAGATGGGCGAGTGGCAACGCAGCGGCAACGGTCGGCACATGCACGGCGGGCGCCGAAGCGAAGCCCATCAACGGCCCGGCGGTCCACACCGCCAAAACCGCGATCCCCCCGGCCCAGCTGGTCGCCAACACCCGCGTCATCGTCACCATGAAGGTCTCCGAGAAGGAAGGAGCATTAGAACGGCGAGTGGTTGACATGTCAAGTGTCTGATGGCGTTGACTCGGACTGACCGCCGGCTCGACGCACCGGCATCCACCGGGCTAACGTCCACCCATGCCCGAGCTTAGCGACCTCCGCTTCGACTTCGGCGGCGATGCGTTCGACCTGAACTCGCCCGAAGATCGCGAGATCCTCAGGTTTGTACTCAGTCAAGCGTTGTTCGGCGAGGCCACGGGCGTGTACTGCGGGAAGTCGCTCTACGCCGCGACCTCGCTGGAAGCCGCCCGGTTCTACCTGCGCCAGGCCAGGCAGGAACTGAACCACCTCGAGCTTTTCGCCGAGATTTTCCGATCGCTGGACCTCACCCCCGCGCCCGCGCATTGGGTCATCAAGCTGTTGAGCGCCCACAACAACTACTACCCGCTGAAAGTGTTCATGGAGCACGCCATCGGGGAGGGCATGGTGCTCGACATCTTTCAGGATGTCTTGATGCAAACCCTGCCCGACGACGACCCACGGGTGGAAGACATCAAGAAGAAGCTCGCGGTGGTGTGTCGCGAAGAAGAAGAGCATGTGGCGTGGGGAGAAAAGGAGACCCGGCGCCTGCTTCTCCGGTCGCCCTGGCTTCGTCACCCCTACTACGGCCTGCTGGAGCTGCAACTGATGCTGGCCCCTTGGGCGACCCGCACCTTTGCCCGAGGTGCCGCCAACCACAGGGTGCTTCGTCACCTGCCGCGCTTCGTGGCCCACGTCACGGCGAGAGCGCGAAAGCAGGGTCAGTCCCTGGGCTTTGTGCCCGCCACACGACCCGCTCTTCCCTACCGCATCTTCGCGATGATCTGGGGAGTGCTGCTTTTTGTCCGCAGCCAGTTCTCGCGCAGCACGAGCACCCTCGAAAAGACCTACATCACCGAACTCGGATTTCCTTCGTGAACGACACCCTTTATTTTCGCCAACTCCTCGCCGGTGTTCACTTTGGTCGGAAAAACGACGTCTGCCAGCAAATGCAGAACTTCGTGTACCTCATCGGGGACCGACATTCCCGCGAGTGCATCGTCGTAGACCCCGCCTGGGCGGTGGATGACATCGTGGACGTGGCCGAAGGCGACGGGATGCGCATCGTCGGGGCCTTTGGCACGCACTACCACCCAGACCATGTGGGCGGCTCGATGATGGGCTTTAACGTCGAAGGTTTCGGTCGCCTGGCCGAGCGCGTCGCCTGTCCGCTGCATGTACACCGGGCCGACGCAGAGTTCGTCCGCAAGGTCACCGGCCTGGCCGAATCCGAGCTCACGCTGCGAGATGGAGGCGACAAGGTCGCGGTCGGAAAGGTGGAGATCGAGTGGATGCACACCCCCGGCCACACCCCGGGCTCCTGCTGCTTCCGCGTACACGGGGCGCTCGTCGCGGGGGACACGCTGTTCCTGCAGGGTTGCGGCCGCACCGACCTTCCGGGCGGGGATCCCGCGGAAATGGCTCGCACGCTTCACGAACGCATCGCCACGCTTCCAGACGACACCGTGGTCTACCCCGGCCACAACTACGGAGGCGCGAAGGCCGACATGGGCGTGGTACGCGCCACCAACCCGGTCTTCGACGCACGGTCTCTGAAGAGGATGCTGGGTGGGAACGCCTGATCATGCTCGTCGCCAACCCCGCCCCCCCTCACTCCTGACCACCCGTAGACCCGCGATCGTTCCGCGTAGCATCGGCGTCTAACCAGTCATACCCGGACGGCCCCCCCGTTTGCGGGCCACTGTTGCGACAGGGCGAGCCGGCCGACAGGCGCACGTCGTCGTTCGCCGGGTCACCGTCGTCGGTGAAGTCGGCGAAACGCGGATCCACGATCAGGTTGTCCCCCCCATCTTCCGCTACATCCAGGTCCAGATCCACACCGGAAGAGGTGGCGTAGGCGACGGTGTAGGCCACCGACGCTCCCGTTCCAAACGCGCCCAGGCCCGCGGGGCCATCGTTGAACAACAGAACGTTCGACCAAAGGTACAGGCCCATCGCATCGGGCACATCCACGTCGATCCCGGCCCCTCCCTCGGCCGCGATGTTGCCGCCAAGCGTCGTGTTGGCGATGACCCCGGCCGCGCTCGACCCGCTGTACGCCACGCCCCCCCCACGGCCCCCCGCCGTGTTGTCGAGAACGGTGCTCTTTCGCAGCACCATATCCACGGCGGCGAGGTCCACGAAGCTGATGCCGCCGCCACGGGTCGCCGCCTCGTTGGACCAGACGGTCAGCCGACTGAGGAGCAACGCACTGCCTCCAATCACCGCGAGGCCCCCCCCCTCGCTGTCGGCACGGTTCCCGGAGAGGGTCACGCCTTGAACGCCGCCGCTCGCCCCGTCGAGAAGCAAGCCGCCGCCGCGCACCGCCGCGTTGTTCACAAACTCGCTGTCCGCGATGTCGACCATCGTCGCGACCGCAGCGACGGCGCCCCCATCGACGCCCGCGAGATTGTCGGCAAAGCTCACGCCATCCAGCCGCAGCGTGCCACTGTTGACCGCGATGGCACCGCCGCTCCCCGTGCAGCCGTTCCCCGAAAACACGCT
>CAMBIK010000093.1 GCA_945867435.1 Klebsiella pneumoniae | reverse complement strand
CGGTCCAATCCTGAGAAAGCAAGCGTTCCATCTGCGTTTGGGCGAGATAGGTACAATCGGTGAGCCGCCTGGCGTTCATGTTGGATCGAACGGCCTGGCTGTGGAAGCCAAACATCACGATCAGCGAGGCGCCCAGGATGGCCGATGCCACCATGACCTCGACCAAAGTAAAGCCTGCTCGGGCCAGAAGAATCCGTGAGCGCGCGCCGGTCACTGCGCGACCGCCTGCAAACGCACCAAGCCCGTACGCAGCACATGCAGCCCAACGTGCTCGTCCACTCCGCTCAGCAACGCTCGTTTGTTCACCACGCGCAGTCTCACCGAGCCGTCCACATAGTCCGTTGCGGGATTGACCAGCCAGCCACGGGGCGAAAAGACAATCGCATCGTCCTTGAGGCTGCCCCAGTTCGCCAGGCTGATCCACCTGGTCTCATCGGAACCCCCTTCCTCAACGCTGCGTTCCCCGCCGCTCACATCGACCACGCCGCCCTCATCGATGGGCAACGTGTCCCACTGAGTGCTTCCCGAGGCCCGGTTGCCCACCTGGAGGTCCCAGGCCCCGTGCTGGGGTTCCTCCATGTCCAACGCCACGTCAGCCTCGACAAAATGCACGCGGGTCTCTCGATTGGTGTCGAGCGCCAGAGCGCGAAGGGTGGAGATGTCGGATTGGAGCATGCGTGCGACGCTAAACATCCGGTAAGTGGTGACGCGGTCCTGAAGAGTGCCCCACCCGATGCCCGTGAGGACGGCCACCACCGCGACGGCAACGGCAAGCTCGACGAGCGAGTGGCCATTCCGCGTGAAAGCAATTTGCGTGCCAGCACGGTAGCGAAGGTTCGCCCGTGATCGGGCTTGAAGATGTGGGAATTCTTTTCCCATACACGGATTCAATTCCCATCTCCCAGTTGGCATGTATCTTCGACAAACGCACGACGACGGCGCACTTGCCGGCGCATGTCGGCCGTGATCTGCCGCAGCGCACCCGAGGCCTCCGCCTCATCGAGCACGTGGTCGGCCGCATCCAGCCAAGCCCGAACCGGAGGCGCGGTTTCGGGGCAGGCAGCAGGATCGATGCGGTCATCCGAGGTCTGAAGTGCAGCCTCAACCCAGGTGATTCGGGCGGCGGTGAGGCCTCTGGGGCTGGTAGCGCGCTGCACGGCCACCTCGGCGGCAGCCAGCGCATCCTCGGCACGTCCGAGAGCCAGCAACGCCACGGCACGCGTGTGGTCGAGCTCGGAGCGGTCAGGGTGGGCAGCCGCGGCGCGTTCGAGCCGAGCCAGGGCATCCGCAGGCTTCGACTCACCCAGTTCCACAAGGGCAAGCGACTGGTTGGCCGCGGGATCGTCGGGAGCAACCCCGAGAGCGAGCTCCAACTGGACCCGGGCGGCCGGCAGGTTGCCTTCGGAGGCGAAGAGACTTCCCAGGCCGCGATAGCCCTGAGGAAGGGCTGGATGCACCTTGACAAGACGCGCAAACGCATCGCGGGCAGGTCCAGTCTCCTGGGCCTGGTGAAAGGTCCAGCCCAGACCGTAGAGGGCATCCGGGTCGTCGGGCGCAGCGTCGAGGGCGATGCGAAACTCGCGCTCGGCGCTCAGTAGATCATCCCTCTCCAACGCCGCCTCACCGCGCTCTACGGCCGTGCTGCAGGACAGGAACAAGCCGAGAAGAAATCCGCTCATGCGCTATCGATCGCGTAGTCGCGAATCTTGTACAGCAGCGCCTTGTAGGAAAGCTCCAACGAGCGCGCAGCCGCAGCTTTATTTCCTTCGTGCCGAAGCAAAGCTTCACGGATGAGCGATCGCTCCAGGGCGGCGGTCCGCGCCGGGATCGACAGCGAGTCGCTGGCAAGGTCGTTGCCGCCAAGGGACCGCACATCGCTCGGCATCGCGCCGAGGTCCAGAACATCGGAGTCCGAGCCCAAAAGAGCTCGTTCCAAAGTATTTTCCAGCTGGCGAACATTTCCCGGCCAGGGGTGACCGAGCAGCAGCCGCATCGCTTCCGGCGGCACCTGTGGGCGCGGCAGGCGCATGCGAGCACACAAGGCATCGAGGAGGTGATCCACCAGCAGCGGCACATCGTCGGGGCGTTCGCGGAGCGGCGGAATATCGAGATGCACCACAGCAATTCGATAATACAGGTCCTCACGAAACCGGGGAGGAGTCAGGGAGGATGCGGTCGCTGCGACGAGGCGAACATCCACCTTCACATCCGCGGTGGCACCCAGACGGCGCACCGTACCCTCCTGCACCGCACGCAGAAGCTTGGCCTGGAGAGGGGAAGGCAGATCTCCGATTTCATCGAGGAACAACGTTCCCTTGTCGGCCTGCTCGAAGAAGCCGGCGTGGTCGCGGACCGCACCCGTGAAGGCACCGCGCCGGTAGCCGAAAAGCTCGCTTTCGAGAAGTCCTTCCGGGATGGCTGCGCAGTTCACAGCCACCCAGGGACCGTCCCGACGCGGGGAAAGCCGGTGCAGCGCCCGCGCGAGCAGCTCCTTCCCCGTGCCACTCTCTCCGGTCAGCAAAACCGAAGAATCATGGTTGGCCGCCCTGGAAAGCACACGCAGCAGCTCCGTGATCTTCGGCGACCTTCCTACGAAGCCCTCGACCGGCTCCCCCGAACGGGAGGCGAGCCGGGCATTTTCGACCGCCAGACGACTACGCTCCGCGGCTAGCTGTTCCCGCTCCTCCAACTTTCGCAGAGTCAGGATGATTTCATCCGCCTTGAACGGCTTGGAAACGTAGTCGTACGCGCCGCGCCGCATCGCCTCGAGGGCGGTGTCGACGCTACCGTACGCGCTCATCATCACGACCGGAGGCGACCCGGCCGGGCGAGCATCCAGAAAGGCGAGCCCATCCATATCCGGCATTCGGATATCACAAAGAACGATGTCAGCGGCGGATTGACGGCTAAGCGCCTCGGCACCCGTTCGCGCAGAGAACACGTTGTAGCCGGCGCGCGTGAGGATCAGATCCAGCAGATGCCGAAGGTTCTCTTCGTCGTCCACGACGAGCACACGGATGCGTTGGTCGGCCACCGGCAGAGGATAGCCTACGCGGGCTCCAGGTTCACGATGCGTCGGCTGGTTCAGGTCGTTCACGGCTTCCCGCCACGCGAGAACGCGGGCACAGAACGCGTCGCGTCACAGCTGGCGGAAGGCATCCGCGAGCGCGGGTGGTTTGTTCACACGCTTGCGGCCACCCGTGAGCCGGGCGCGACGATGTACGGCGAGCGCGAGGAAAGCGGGGTGAGCCGCTTGGTGAACAACGCGCCCTACGCCGCGGTTCGGAGCGCAGGGGGCGACCTCGCCGCCCGTGCGTGGCTGGAAAGGAAAATGCGCGAGTTGCGCCCCGATGTGGTTCATGTGCACCACCTCGGCTACCTCGACAACGCCTTCGTTTCCGAGGCTCCGGTGGTCTGGACGCTCCACGACGCCTGGGGCTGGTGCGCGGCCGGAGGTCAACTCTTCCGCGAGGGCACCGCCTGCGCCGGGCCGGGGGCAGCGTGCGCGGTCTGCGCATCGGCGTGGGCCAAGGACGGGCCCGGTGTGGCCGCCGCGCTGCATGTGGCGGGGTCGCTTTCCAGGTTCACCCACCCGGAACGACTTCACCGCCTGTGGCAGCGCCTTCCTGCGCGACTTCGCTCCGCGGCGGCGCGGGGGGGGGCGCCCGTCTCGGGAGACCAGATCGCCACAAGAACACTCCATTTTCGAACCTTCGCACAACGCTGCGCCGCGATTCTCGCGCCCAGCCGCTGGCTCGCAAGCGCGGCGGAGGCGCAGGGCTTCGGTCGGGTGGAGGTCGTGCCCAACGGGGTCCTGCCCGGGCTTCCCCGGCGGGGCGGCGGCGGGTTTCTGTTTCTAGGCACGATCGCGGAACACAAGGGTCCGGACCTCGTGGTGGAGGCGCACCGGCTGTCAGGGGTATCCCGCCCACTTCGCGTCATCGGGCCCGCCGGACCGGATGCGGCCTTCGTCACCCGAGTTCCTCACGAGCCCCCGGTGGCGGACCCCCGCGACCTGCTGTCGGAGGCGCACACGCTGGTACTCGGCTCCCGATGGCCCGAAAACGCGCCGCTGGTCGTGCTTGAGGCGCGAGCCGCGGGTTGCCCGGTCATCGCCCCGGCCATTGGCGGTCTTCCCGAGCTGGTGACGCCAGGCGTCGACGGCTGGCTGTACACGCCGGGAGATGCCGACTCGCTCGCACGCTGCATCGCCGCTGCGCACCTCGCAGCCCCCCTCCCCGTACGCCCCCCGCCGACCCTCGGCGAAGCGGTCGATGCCACGTTGCGTGTGTATGATCGCCTTCGATGACTGAACCCCGCGAGCCCATCACCGTACGCATTGACGGATTCCTGCTCCGCCTCGGCGTCGATTCTGAGGTTTCGCCCGATGGCTTCCGGTCTTTGCGCCTGGGTTCCACGGTGGTCATCGTGTCCACCTTTGAAGACAACGGCCACGCCTTCGTTCGCCTGGCGGCCATCGTGCTCCTCGAAGCGCACACGTCACTCGACCTCCTGCTTCGCATCCTGCGCCTCAACAACGACGCAAAGTTGGGGGCGTTTCAACTGTTCGACGACCAAACCGTGGCGTTCACCCACACGCTGATCGCGGATCATCTGGACTTCGAAGACTTCGACGTTGCGCTTCGCTATGTGGCGCGCGTCGGCGACGACCACGACGAGGCGCTCCAGGCGTTGGCGGGCGGCGAACGTGCTGAAGATACAATGAGCCGTCCCGAACCGACGCCGTGATGCGCGTTTTGCATGTGTCCCACGGTTGGGACGAAGGCGGCAGCGCGCTCTACGCCGACGCCCTGGTTCGGGAACAGGCCCGACAGGGTGCTTCCACCCATCGCTTCGGGCCGAGCGAGGCTCCAGCGTTCTCGGCGCGAGGCTTTGTCGGAAGCTTCGCCTCCCCGCCGGTGGAGGCCGCTTTCGCAAGCCGCCTGAGCGGAATCGACATCGTGCATGTGCATCACCTGTCGGGCCTGTCGATGGCGTTGCCCGCGATGGCGCACGCGGCGGGTGTCCCGGTGGTCGTGACCCTTCACGACTACTGGCTCCGCTGCGCGCGCGGCCAGTTGGTCACCGCGGGTGACGAGCGTTGCCCGGGGCCCAGCCTCGCACGATGTACGGCGTGTCTCGCACCACATCTGTGGTCGCCGCTGCCCGCAGGGATCGCTCGCCGTCTGCCCCCCCGCGTCGAGCCCGTGCGAGCACGCGAAGCCGCTTGGGCGTCCATCGCCGCCTCCACCCAGCTCTTCCTGGCCCCGTCCGAACACGCCGCGAGCCGTATGGGCGTGCCCGCCGAGGTGCTTCGGATCCCTCTGTTACGACCCGTGCCGCCTGCACCCCTCGCCGCGGAGGGCCCCGTGCGCTTTCTTTTCCTCGGCAGTTGGCTGCCCACCAAGGGTCCCGACGTGGTTCTTGCCGCGTTCGCATCCCTTCCATCCGGGGCCGCCACGCTCCGAATGGCTGGACCTACGCCGATGTTTCGTGGGTCTACGCGATGGGCAGAGGCCCTGCGCGCCCGCGCCGAGGCCACTCCCGGAGTCGAGCTCGGCGGAGCGATCCCGCACGCGGCCATCGTCGCGGAGCTGCACGAGGCCGACGTGCTTTTGGTCCCCAGCCGCTGGGAGGAAACGGGCTCCATGATCGCATCAGAGGGATTGGCGGCGGGGCTTCGGGTGCTAGCGAGCGACCTGGGGGGAATTCCGGAAGTGGCGCCGGCGGCGACACGGGTGGACCCCGACTCGGTGGCGGCATGGAGAAGCGCAATGATCCTCGAAGTACGCCGTGGAAGGGGCCGGATGCCTTGCAGCCCCTTCGCTTCACTCGAAGCGCACGCAGGGCTGCTGCTCCATCGATACGCGGCGCTACGAGTAGGAGCAGTTAGCTTGGCACCGTGATCCTGCTCCTGGCCGCCGCTCTCGCCGACGACTCCATGTGCCTCGCCTGCTGCAAGGCGGGCGGAATCAGCGCCTGCGACACAACCATTCAGGTTCGAACAGAGAAGTCTGGTACGGAGCCCGTGGGTGCCGGTTGGGCGCTGCAGGGCGCATGGATCGTGGCCTGCGACGGCTCGGGTCACTTCGACCCAGGCTTTTCGGCACTGTTCGACCACGAGCCCGACTACGGGGAGGTGCTTAACAGCGGCATAAACCCGCTGGCGCTCCACTGTTTCACCGAGGCCTGCGCGATGCCGAAGGGCGTGTGCGTGGGACCGGCCAACGCCGATGGTTCCGTGCAGCTGGTGGGCTGCGATGACACGCTGCCGACCGATCAACGCGAGTTGGCCGGCGGCGCCGGACCATCTCCGGGGCCCGGAGCGATGGTCGTGGTGATCGATGGTCGCCCCCTGGTCGCGGAGCGGCAGCGGGGAGCCCAGGCGGCTCCCCGGGCTGCAGTCCCAGCGCCGGTCGCCGCGCCCCCTCCCCTCGCCGCAGCAGTCCCGGTGCCGGTCGCCGTGGCTACGGCGGCGGCGACCGTCAGCGCAACCCCGTCGGCCGCCGCGCCCGGGGGGGTGGAACTGCCTTCCGATCCTCCCGATCCCTGCACGCCCGCGCCCGATGCGGTACGCACGGAGTCCAGAAAGCGCGTTGGTAGCGGGGACGACTTCCGGATCGCTGGGCGCACGTCGGAAGCGCTCAAGGACTACCGGGCGGCGCTGAGCATGGACAAATGCAATGGTTACGCGTGGATGTCCATCGCGCAGGTTGCCGTGGACCTGGCGCGGACCGACCTTGCGATTCGCGCGCTGCGCAACACCACCCGCCTGCTTCCAGCCCACCCCGGCGGCTGGATGATGCAGGGCAAGGCCTACGAAGCGTTCGGCCAACGGACCCTCGCCGCACAGGCGTTCAAGAAGGCGACCGAATTGGCACCCGGAAACGCCGAAGCCATCGAAGGGTACATGCGAACGCGATAAGCGCCGCCGCATGGATCTCACCCACGTAATCATGGTCTCGACCGTGAGCGCAGCGCCCGACGACGGCTTCTCGATCGTTCAGCTTGTCCTTCAGGCCGATATCGTGGTTCAACTCGTTCTTTTGACCCTGATCGGCATGTCGGTCGCCTGTTGGGGGATCATCCTCAACAAGTGGAAGGTGGTGCGGAAGGCAGAGGCTCAGTCCGCCGCGTTCGTCGAAGCGTTTTGGAAATCCCCCGACCTGGATCAGGTGTACCAGCGCACCGGTCGCTACCCGAGCGCGCCCACAGCTCTCGTCTTCCGAGCCGGGTACGATGAACTGAGCCGCCTTACCAGCGGCGGCAGCGGCGGCGCGATGGATCTGGGGCTCACCGAGAACATTGAGCGCGCCCTTCGGCGGTCCACCAACACGGAATTGGCGCTGCTCGAACGCCTGATCCCGTTCCTGGCGACCACCGGGTCCACGGCCCCGTTTATAGGGTTGTTCGGCACGGTCTGGGGCATCCTGCGCGCCTTCCAGAAGATCGGTGCCACCGGCCAGGCCAGCATCCAGACCGTGGGTCCCGACATCGCCCACGCTCTCGTGGCCACGGCCGTAGGGCTCCTCGCCGCCATCCCGGCGGTCATGGCTTACAACTACTTCAACACGCGGATCAAGAGCGTTCACGGTGAGATCGACGCGTTCTCAGCCGACTTCCTGAACATCGTCAAGCGCCACTACAGGGGCCGCTAGCCAATGGGCATGAGCGGTCCATCGAGAGAAGGCGGAATGATGTCCGAGATCAACGTCACGCCCTTCGTGGACGTGATGTTGGTCCTGCTCATCATCTTCATGGTCACCGCCCCGATGATGACCACCGGCGTGGATATCGATCTGCCGAGCGCGAATACGCCGCCTGCCACGCTCACGGGCGATCAACTCGTGATCTCCATGGCGCAGGACGGCACGCTGTCGCTTGCACGGGGCACCGACCCCGCGCAGCCGGTCACCCGTGAGCAGCTTGGCGCGAATCTGGTAGAGGAAGGGAAGCAAAATCCCGGCCAGGCTGTCTTCGTGCAGGCAGATGGCAAGCTGGCGTACCAGGAGATCATGACCTTGCTGGAGCTTGCGAAGCAATCCGGGATTCCGAAGGTCGGCCTGGTCACCCAGCCCAACGTGGCGCGCCCGTGACCGTGCCCCGCCATTCGCTGCCCTCGTGGGAGTGGCCGGTGGCGGGAATGGCCCACGTCTGCATGTTCACGGTCGTGGCCTTCGCTCAATGTGGGAGCCATTCCGAGCCGCTTTTCCGCCCGGAGGACAGCATCGTCGTGGAGATGCTGGGGCCTGCGAGCGAGGCGGCCCGCATGCCTCAGAAGGCCGAGCGAGCGCGCGACGTAGCCCGAGGAAACCCCGACCCCAAGGCCGAGAAGCCGCCGCCGAACCCAAGCGAACTAGCGCTCCCCACAGCGGAAAAGCTGAAGGGGGACCCGAAGAGTACAGCAAAGGAGGACCTCGTGGCCGAGTTGCGGAAACAGCAGCTCCTGTCCGACCTGTCGGCGCCCGAAGGGGTCACCAATCGCGTTGCCACCAGCAGCGAGAGCTCCGAGGGGGGAGGGCCGAGCGCCCAGGCCGGAGTTCGCGATCCCGCGTTGGCCGCGTGGGTGACTGCGGCCCAGGCGGCTCTCGCCAAGAACTTCCATCCCCTCCCGGCTTGGTGTTCATCAAACCCCTCAATCCGCGCCACGGCAGGCGCCCCGGTGAGCGGCACCGGCTCCGTGACCGACGAAGCGGTTATCGCCGAGTCCAGTCGCAACGCCTCGTACGATGCCGCTTGCGTGCGCGCGTTCGCCTCCACCCGCCAGCTTCCTCCCCTCCCCCCGAAGTACGCTACTGGCATCCGCGGCGTTCTGGAGTGCGTGTGCAACTGAGTCGCCTGCTGCTGTGCCTCCTCGTCACCCTGCTGCTTCGGCCGGCTTTTGCCGCCGACACCCCGAGCATCGGGCTGACCACTCACGGGGCGGGCAGCCGCGACATTCCGTTGGCGCTTCCCCTGCCCAAGGTCGAAGGTGCCGGAAACGACGAATTCCATGCCACCCTCAAGCGAGATCTGGAGCTGAGCGGCCACTTCCGCATCCTGGACCCCAAGTCCTTTGTGGAACCTTCAACAGCCGGTGTTCACCTTGGGGAGTTTGACTTCGCGGCGTGGCGCACTCCGGGTGCCGCGGCCTTGGCAAAAACCTCGCTGGCGGCGAGCGCCGAAGGGGTCCGGGTCGAAGTCTGGGTCTACGATGTGGCCGGCGGCACAAAGTTGGGAGCCAAAGCCTTCTCCGGCCCCAAAACCGCGCTGCGCACGCTCGCCCACCGCACCGCCGACGCGATCATCGAGCTCGTGACGGGTACGCGCAGCTTCTTCGACACCCGCATTGCCTTTGTCTCGCCCTCCTCCGGCAACAAGGAGGTGTACGTCATGGACGTGGATGGTGGGGGAAAACGCCAGATCACCAAGAACAAATCCATCAACCTCGCGCCGCGCTGGAACCGAAGCGGAACCGCACTCTGCTTCACCAGCTACTTCAACGGCAACCCGGACCTGTATGTGGCCGACCTGCTGAAGTCGGCCATCCGGCGGGTTTCGGCCCGGACCGGGATCAACACCGGTTGCGCGTGGTCGCCGGGTGGCGAAAGCATCGCGCTCACGCTTTCCCCCGGCGCCGACAGCGACATCTTCACCATCGATCCCATCGCGGGTACCCAACTTGCCCGCCTGACATCCGCCCCTGGCATCGATGTGTCCCCCACCTGGTCTCCCGATGGCCGACAGCTAGCGTTTGTGTCCGAGCGCGGCGGCGGTGCCCAGATCTATGTGATGAACGCCGATGGTTCCAATGTGCACCGGGTGAGCTTCCAGGGGTCCCAGAACACGTCGCCAAGCTGGTCCCCGAAGGGCGACAAGATCGCGTTTGTCGGTCGCGACGGTGCTTTCGACGTGTTCACGGTAAATGTAGACGGCACCGGCATGACTCGGATCACCCAGGGGGCCGGAAACAACGAGGACCCCAGCTGGTCCCCGGAAGGGGACTACCTCGTCTTTTCCTCCACCCGCAGCGGCAGCGCCCAGATCTGGCTGGCAAGCGCGGATGGCCGGCACCAAGTGCAGCTGTCCCAAGGCGCGGGCGGCACCACCAACCCCCACTGGTCCAACCACCTTTCTTGGTGAGTCCTTGGTGAGTCACCCCATGGTGCGTCACGAACGCGCCGAACGCCGCAGGCCGGGATCGCAGGTTGGAGGCCGGAGGGGATGGTGCGGTAGGGGGAGATGGCGGCGAGCCCTCTCCCCCCTTGTAGGATAGGGACAGCGTCTCATGAACGCCGCGATCGACATCGGCAGCAACTCCATCCTGCTCCTCGTCGTGGACGGGCGGCAGGTGGTCCACGACGAACAACGGGTGGTTGGATTAGGCAAAGGCCTCGGGGACCGTGGCGTTTTCCGTCCCGACCGCATGGAGGCAGCGCTGGAGGTGCTTCGCGACTACGCGGTGAAGGTGCGGGAGCTCGGAGTTCCGGCCGACGAGGTGCGCGTGGTCGCCACCTCCGCCTCGCGCCGGGCTCTGAACGCGGCCACGTTCTACGCCAATGTTCAGAAGGTCACGGGGCTGCGTGTTCAGGTGATCTCGGGTGAGGAGGAGGCGCGCCTGACCTGGCTCGGCGGCATCTCGGGGATGGATTTGGCCCCCGGGCCTGTCCTTTTGGTCGACCCAGGCGGTGGATCCACCGAAGTGATTCTGGGTGAAGGCGGCCACATCCATCAGCGCGTGTCGCTGGAAATCGGCACGGTCCGCCTCACCGAGATGTTTCTCGGCTACGGCACAGTCGAGCCGCAAGCACTGGCTCGTGCCCGCGCTGTGATCGACGAGGCCTTCTCCGGGCTGCGCTTGGATGCAACGCCCCGCTCCGCCATCGCCGTCGCCGGGACCGCGACCACATTGGCCGCGAATTCCCTGGGCCTGCTCTCCTACGACCCCGCGCTCGTTCACAACAGCATCCTGGGCGTCGGCGCGCTCCGAACGTGGATCGACAAGCTCCTGGCGGCGGGGCCAGAAGAGCGCCGACGCCTGATGGTCGTGAGCCCCGACCGCGCCGACACCGTGCTTATCGGGGCCTGCATCCTGCTCCGCGCGCTGGAATGCACGCGCAGGCAGGCCTGGCGGGTGTCCGACCGAGGCCTGCGCTACGGCGTGGTCGCCCGCGAGTTCAGCGCCCCGGAATAATGTAGATCGCCCCGCCGTCGGTCGCGCGGGTGTCGTTGCCGGTGGCGCCAATCGCGAGATCCTCCGTGCCGTCCCCATCGAGGTCGGCGCCGCCAGCCGCACCGGAGCCGAAGTACTCGTTGGCAGTAGCGCCATAGATGCTTGCGCTGGCGTCGGCGCTGGTCAGAGCTGAGGCCCAGCTTGTCGAATAGCTGAACATGAAGGCGGCACCTGCGTTGGAAGCACCGACATCGTCGCCGTCGGAGCCCACGACCATGTCGTCGTCCCCATCGCCGTCCAGGTCACTGTCCAAAGCGAGGGCCGAACCGATATCGCCGGCTGTTCCGGTGACGATGTGGTCGGCATCGCTGACATCCATCGTGCCCGAGAGCCCCGATCCATCGAGGAACAGCCAGACCGAGCCATCGTCTTCGTTGCTGAGGCCGAGGTCGAGCTCACCGTCGCCATCGATGTCGCCGGGGTGCGCGAGCGGGTCTTCACCAAGTTGGAGGCTGGAGCTGTCCCCCTCGATCTGCACCGATGCGGCATCTTCCATGCGCGTGTCCCACGACAGCGAGCTGTTGCCGGCGAAGACGAAGATGCCACCACCGCCGCTACTAGCCCCATCAAAGCCGGAGGACCCGGCGATCACGTCGTCGTAGCCATCGCCATCGAGGTCGGCCACCGTCAGCGAAACCCCAAGGTAGTCGTAGTCGGTTTCCCCATAGATCCGCTCGTCGGCATCGCCAAGATCCATGGCCCCCGACACCGCGCCGGCAAACACCGAAATGGAGCCGCAATCGGTGTCGCCGCTCCACCAACCGCTGTCGTAGTTATCGTATCGGGCACCCACGACGACATCGGCCACTCCATCGCCATCGAAGTCGCCGCCAGCACCTTGGCTGGCACTGTCGCTGTAGGACTCTCCAGAAAAGCGACTGTTGTAGCTTGACACAGCGATGGCACCGCTCAGGCTGGTGCCGCCATCGAACTGGTACACCCGGCCGGAGGTGTAGGTGCTGCCGTAGCCGCCAAGCAGAACGTCGTGGTCGCCATCGTCGTCTACGTCGGCGAAGGGTCCGTTCACATAGGTTAGGTTGTAATACTGTTCTCCGCTGATCAGCGCCGTGTCATAGTCGTCGAGATCGCCCGTGGAAACCGCGGCCGTCGCCCCGCTAACCACCCAGCCATAACCGTACCCCGAACCCGATGCGGTCGCGACGAGATCCGCCAGGCCATCACCCGTCACATCCGAGTCCATCGCAAGCTGGCCTCTGTTGCCCGCGCCCATGCTGGAGCTGTACCCGTATAGAATTCCAGTCGTGACATCGGTCACGCTCAGGTCGTCGATCACACCGTCGCAGTCGTCGTCGAGGCCGTTCCAGGTCTCCACGCCAGCGCCGGTCTCCGAGGCATCGTTGTCGTCACAGTCAGTCGGGTAGTCCACGCCGTCGAGGTCGCGGTCGTAGTCGTTGTCCCCTGCGCAATCGCTATCCACGCCGTCGTACCAGGTCTCTGTGGCGCCAGGGTAAACGGTGGCGTCGGTGTCGTCGCAGTCCAAATCGACCTGCACGCCGTCCCCGTCCTGGTCGTAGTCGTCGGCGCCATCGCAGTTGGAATCGATGCCGTCGTACCAGGCATCCACCGCGCCGGGTCCGAAGGCGGCGTCGAGGTCGTCACAGTCATCGCCGCCGTAGGCGTCGCTCTGCGAGCCATCGTTGTCCTGATCGTAGTCGTCGTTTCCGGCGCAATCGCTGTCCACGCCGTCGTACCAGGCATCGGCCACTCCGGGGAGAACGCTGGCGTCGGTGTCGTCACAGTCGGCACCCACGTCCACGCCGTCGAGGTCCTGGTCGTAGTCGTTGTCGCCGGCGCAATCGCTGTCCACGCCGTCGTACCAGGTGTCCGCCGCGCCCGGGTAGGTAGTCGCATCGGTGTCATCGCAGTCCAGGTCCACCTGCACGCCGTCGCCGTCCTGATCGTAGTCGTTCGCACCGTCGCAGTTGGAGTCGATGCCGTCGTACCAGGCATCGCTCGCTCCTGGCAGGATGGCGGCGTCGGTGTCGTTGCAGTCGTCGCCGCCGTAGTCGGCGCTCTGGCTGCCATCGCCGTCTTGATCGTAGTCGTCGTTCCCGGCGCAATCACTGTCGGCGCCGTCGTACCAGGCATCGTCCGCGCCAGGGTAGGTGGTTGCAACGGTGTCGTCGCAATCCACGCCAAGAAGCACGCCATCTCCGTCCTGATCGTAGTCGTTGGCCCCGTCGCAATCCGCATCGATGCCGTCGTACCAGACCTCGGTCGAGCCGGGGTTCGTCGTGGCCACTGTGTCATCACAGTCCTCGCCGCCGCTCAGCACGCTGCCGTACCCGTCGCCATCCTCGTCCAACTGAACGTGGGCCGTGACGGGGACCTCCACTTCGACCCCGGCCAGGGTATCGGCGACCAGCAAGCTCACCGAAAAATCGCCCCATGCCGTGGGCGTCAGGGACGCAGAATGGTTCGCAGTCTCACCGGGGGCTGGAGCGCTGGTATAGGCGTCCAACGTCCAATCTGCAGCATGTCCCCCGAGCACCGTCACGGTCACAGCGACCGGGCCATCCCCGACATTCTTCACCGTGATCGACGCCACCGCGCTTTGGCCCACGAACAGGACCGGAAGCTCAATGAAGGGCGGGGCAACTTCGAGATCACCGACCACCACCGCCGTATCTCCAGTTTCCCCTGAGGTGTCGGCCCCGGTGTCATCGAAGTTGATCGCGCCGGTGTCGTCCTCAAGCTTGACGGTTGCCTCGTTTTCACAGGCGAGAGTGAGCGAGAGCGGCAGCAGAAGGAAGAGGGATCGCATGGAGTTCACCAGGGGAGGAGGGGAAGATCGGCGAAGAATCAGCGGCCCGGAATCATGTAGATCACGCCGCCGTCGGTCACGCTGGTGTCGTTGGAAATGGCACCGATCGCAAGATCCTCGGTGCCATCGCCATCGAGGTCGGCACCGCTGGCTGCGCCAGAGCCGAAGTACTCGTTGGCCGTGGTGCCGTAGAAGCTGGCGGAGGCATCTGAGGTGGTCAGAGCCGAGGACCAACT
>CAMBIK010000092.1 GCA_945867435.1 Klebsiella pneumoniae | reverse complement strand
GCTGAAGGCGGTCGCAGAGGCCTCTCCGTTCGGTCCTGAGGTCGCTGAGGAACGTCACGGGTTCTATCGACGGCTGGTCTGCAACAAGTGACGATTGCGCTGCTCCTCGGGTGCAGCGCGGATCTGCTTCCTGGTGAATCGGTGCTCGGCGTGGATGTGCCGATGAGCGTGGTGCTTGGGGAGGTTGGAAGCGAACTAGGTTCTATTGTGGCTTGGAATGGTGCCGCGTGGGCGGCAGCCGCTCCGGGCGCGGGTGAGATTTGGGTGGATGGCGAGGCGTCGGGGGGTGATGAGCCGTTCGCGTGGGTGGGTTGGTGGGGCGACCGCCTTGCGCGGGGCGGCCAGGCCGGGGTGGGGGTGGAAGGTTCGGACCTTCCGCTCCTTCCAGGAAGCCTGTTCGCTGCCTCGGCCGGTGGCGTATTTGCCTGGTCAGACGACGAGATCCGTGCTTGGGAGGGTGCTTCGGCAGTTTTGACGGGCGTGGTGGCTCTTGCCGCGGACGAATCGCGGGTGGCGGCCCGCGTGTGCGAAGACGAGTGTTCGGTGACGAGCGCAAGCTTGGACCTCGTCGAATGGCAACGTGCGTCGTTTTCTGGAGAGAGCACGATTGGCGGCCTGGGGGGAGCCGTGGCCTTCGATAACGGCGCGATCTGCGTGGGGGATCCGGAGTTGGACCTCCCCGATGGCGCTGGTAGCGTCTCCTGCGATGACGGGCGACTGATAGAGGGCGAGACTGGTGATCACCTGGGACAAGCGATCGGTGGCGGCTTCGCTGCCGGCACGTTCAACAAATGGATCGTGCCGCCGCGTGCTCGCCTGGTCCCGCTGTCGGGAGGCGAGGTGCTAACCTTGGAAGTTGGTGCGGAGAATCAGCCGATTCGCCTCGCCGGCGACGACGCCACTCTGATCGTCGGCTCGCCGTTCCATCCCCAGGACGGCTTGCCGGCGGGTGCGATCTTCGTTGTGACCCACCCATGACCCTCCCCTTGGGCGGCCTGAGCCTGGTCGTCGCCGTTGATCTTGCTTTCGCCATCGGGGCCGGCTTTGCTATTGCGGCGGTGCTCCTACGCATTCCCGCGCTGCGCTGCTGGTGGGCTGAGGCGGGCCTGCTGCTTGGGTTCGCGATGGTCTTAGGCAGCGTTCTCGGTTTTTTCGGTGCCTTTGCGCTGGGCGGGACCATGGGGGATCTGCTTCATCCCCCGTACGGAGAGTCCAGTGCTGAGTTCGCGTTGTCCTCGAACGGTCCGTGGCTGGTCGGCCTGCTGATGGGCACTTTCGCGGGAAATGTGGCGGTGGGGGTCGCATCGGTCCGCCTCGGAGATCGTCCGCTGGGCGGGAGGCCGGCGCTGCGCTGGTGGGGCATCGTGCCGGCCCTGTCCGTAGCGATACTCGTGGTGGCCTTCGGCTGGGGCTCCGCACTGGAATGGATGGGGTATTCCGTCGAGAATCAGGTGCTCGCCGAAAGCCTGGTGAGCCAGCTTGGATGGGTGCGCACCGCGTTGCTGGTCTATGCCGTGGTTTTGGCGCCTCTTTCCGAGGAGCTCATGTTCCGGGGGTGGCTCCAGACGCTACTTACTCGGCGTTTCGGTGAACGTCTGGCGATCGTGGGGCAGGCCCTGCCGTTTGCGGCGATGCACACGGATCGTCTGTGGGTCATCCCGCTGATCCTTCTCATCGGCGTGGCCGCGGGCTGGCTTCGGGCGCGGAGCGGGTCGCTGGCTCCCGGCGTTGCGCTCCATGCGATCAACAATGCGCTCGCTGCGATCCCGTAGCGCCCCTTCGCGCACAGTGATCAGCCCCCCGCAGCCACTCGCGCTCGTCGCTCAATCCGGCCCAGCACGGCCGCTTCGGTGGCCGCGAGAGGCGCTGCCGCTTTCGCCTCGGCCGCAACTCGGCCGTACAGCGACCGGAAAAGCGCCTCTTTCGACGTTCCCTCGATTCCGCCCGCCGCCCGGGTGATCCCGAGGATCCAACTGGAGTCAGGCCCGGGGCGGAGCAGCGCGGTGAGGTCAAGGGCCCGCGGGTCGGTCTCTGCGATCAGCTCCACGATGCGGTCCATGGCCCGCAGGTTCTGGGGTCGCCCCCACGCCGCCCAGAGCTCGTCTACCGCGCTCTTCCAGGCGATCACTCTCCAGATCGCTGCGAGCCGGGCGGCATCCGGGCTGAAGCGGGCGGCGGTGCGAAGCTCTACGAGTCGGTCAAAGCCGCCACACGGGGCATCCGGGCAGCGGTCCCGCCATCGCAAGGCGGCATGGGCCACCAGCGCGTTCCCGGCCGCCGCGTTGTCTGCGGCATGGGGGGCAAATGCGTCGTAGGCCCCGCGGAGGAGGTTGGAGACCACGTCGCTGCCCGGGTTTACACTAGCCAGTGCGGCACGTCGTGCCTTCACGGCGGTGTATTCCGAGGGCGCGTCTGCGGCCGCCTCTTCCAGGGCGAGTGAGGTGGCATCGCCGAGTGCCCGCAGGGCTTCCGGTGAAGGCGCGCCGGCGATCGGGGTGCCGCGGGCAAGAACCAGGCTCCCGGCAGGCGTTCCCGCGAGGCGAGCCCACACGGGATCGCGAAGCCGTGCGGCCGGGGCGGTCACGTCGATGTTCGGGCCATCCATCCACCCCAAAAGCACGCCGCGCTCTAGCATCGCCAGCAGGACGGCGTCGCTGGGATCACCCGCCCAGGCCAGGGGCGTCCGAGGCTGAGTGAACGTGGCGGGACCGGGCTCCGCGAGCGGAATGATCCACCGCAGCAGCGCCCCCGGAGCGCCCAACGTGACCTCCGCTCCGGCAAGTCGGGCACCGCGGGCGTAGGCGACGGCTGCGCTCCCGCCTGCCGTGTGTTCGACCCGCCACCACCCCGAAGGGTCGGGCTCGGCGTTGGCAGCAAGCGCAAGCCAGGACTCAAGCGTGGAGTCCAGCAGGTTCGCCGGACGGCGCGGATGGCGGGCCAGCGGGTCGCCGCTCAGGACCCACTCGCGCCACTCGGGAAGCGTGGTCGGCTCGGGGTTCGGGATGTCCACGCCCGCAGGGGTCAGGGAAAGCTCGGGAGACACCTCGTGAACGCAGGCCAACAGCACGGTCAGGATCACGCCTGTCCCTTGCGCTGGCCGTAGGCTGAGCGCAGCTTGGAGCGCGCCCCGCGCCGCGCTCGGCGGAGCGTATGCCCCGCGCCCTCGTCGGGACCAAACCCCTCGCTCTCCAGCACTGCCGGCCGGGTGGGTGCCAGGCAGAAGGCGGCGATATCGCGTGCCATCCTCTCCCCGCCCGACTCCAGCATCGGCGTATGAGCGAGCCCATCGTAGCGCCAGATCACGCCCTCGAACAGGTCCCCCACCACGCGTGCCGCGGCAGGGTCTACCACCGGGTCCTTCCCGCCCACGGTCACCAGGACCGGCGTGGTCACCTCGGTCGGAAGCACGTCCGTCGGGCGGCGCAAGTCTCGAACCAGCCCTGCCGGCCACGGGAGGACGCGTTTTAGCGCCGCTTCTGCCACGTCGGACGAAAGATTGGAGAAGCCAGTTTCCAGCCAAGCCTTTCGACTGGGAACAAACGGCGCGCCCCGAAGCACGGAGGCAAGCGCGGCTGGGAAGTAGCGCCACAGCCGGCGCGGGAGGCGGAGCGGGCCCGGAGGGAGCGGACACACGAAAACCGCGGCGTGCAACGGCCTACGTGTGGCGACCACCTGCGCTGCGAGCGCGGCGAAGCTGTGGCCCAGCAGCACGACCGGGCCTTCGACCTGGGCGACGGCTTCCTCGAGCGCGCTCACGACCTCCCCAAACGTAGCATTTCCTGAATTTCCATCGTGGCCTGGCAGGGTTAGCGCCCGGAAGTCCATCCCGGCCTCGGCAAAGATGGTCTTCCAGGCATCAAAAACCCATGGACCCAAGCCCATTCCATGCGCGGCGAGTACGGTCGGCGGCATTCGCGGTCTAGTCCGGTCCGCCCTCAACCCGCGCCAAAACCTTGGCCGCGTGGCCCTTGGCGGTGACGGGGTCCCAGACCGCTGCGACCTGCCCCTCTGCGTTCACCAGGAACGTGATGCGGGCGATGCCTTCGTATTCACGACCGTAGAGCTTCTTTTTCCGCCAAGCACCGTAGGCCTCGCAAATTCCGGCATCGTCCGCGATGAGGGGGAAGGGGAGGCATTCCTTGGCCCGAAAGCGCTGGTGCGACTTGACCGAGTCACGGCTTACACCGAAGATTCGTGCTCCCGCGGCTGCGAAACGCTCGGCGAGCTGCGCGAACTCCCTGGCTTCCAGGGTGCATCCCGGCGTGGAATCCTTCGGGTAAAAGTACAGCACGACCATTTCGCCGCGCAGGCTGGCCAAGGAAACGGTGCCTTCATCAGTCGATGCCGTGAATTCCGGCGCGGGCGATCCAAGGGAGGGCGTAGCCATGGGGGCCTCTTAGCTCGGGGGGCAGTGCGTTGCCCGCCTGGCTCTCCGGCGCGTTCGGCCGCGCGGACGATCTCAGCCAGTCCGACCCTCTCGGGCCGTTTCCCCCGTTGCATGATAGCTACCCCCTATGCAACTTCGCGGGGGGGGGAATGGCGGCTCGCCGCCGCGTGGACCGGCGGTGCGTCGGCCGCTGAAGGGCCCCACGGCAGGCGAGGCGGAGCGAAAGCTCTCTGGGCCCGAGGTTCTTGCGAGGAAGATCCAGCATATTCAGGACAGTACGGGCGTTACCCTCGAGGTGGCGCGCCTTGTCGCGCTGGGCAGGCTGGATCTGAACGAGGCCGTCAAGCGGATGGCCTTCGCCGACGAGGTCACCTCGCTGATTACGCGTCACGGGCTGGATCGCGCGCTGGCCACGCAGGTGGCGCTCGGGCACGCCGACCTGGACCGTGCGCTGCGCAAGCGTCGAGTCGCGGCCCTGCTCGTCGCCGGTCGCGGGCACGACGTGCTCGAGGCGGCGGTGGCTTCGGGTGCCGAGCTCGTCGTGGGCGTACACGGTCGTGTGCTGCAGCGCCTCCGCGTCACCGCGTGTGCGCCTTACGAGATCCAAACGATCAATTTGGATAATAACGAAGCGCTGCTGCTGCACAAGACCCGGTTGAAGTTCGCCTGCGAGGCCTCACGATGGCCGAAGGCGCGCAAGGCGATGGTGTGGGATCCGGTCCGTAAGGCGCGGAACGTGGAGCCCATCCTGCGGCCCCAGGAGCGATTTGCTTGCAGCAACGGCCGGCTGTGCGATGTGCTGGATCGACAGGTCGAAGCCACCATCACGCTGGTCGAGGGTGAGGTTTTCGTTGGCCCGCTTGCGTGGGTTGGCCGTTGGGAAGTGGGGCTGCGCACCAAGGGCGGCGATGTGGTGATCTTTCGGCATGCGATCGACGATTTATGCGACTGAGGGGAAAATGGGAATCTTGAAAGGTGCGCTCACGGGGCGCCGTTACCGGATCGTCGGGGACATCCCCGAGCACTTTACTGACGACTACATCCATGCGCTGAACACCAACCAGCTGCGGGAACCGCTGTCGCCGACCCACAAGGGTGAGGTGATGGGCTGGTGTCAGGTCCATAATCTGTTGGATGTCGACTTTCAGGACATCAATCTTTGGCTTTACCAGCACTATGTGCTGATCGCGCTTCGCGTGGACAAAAAAACCGTTCCCGCCAAGTGGCTACGCGCCCACCTCATGAAGCGCATGGAAGTCTGGTGCAAGGAGAACAGCCGTACGAAGGTGCCTGCGGCGGTGAAGGAGGAACTCCGGGAGACTCTGGAGTTGGAGATGCTCCAAAAGACTCTGCCTCGCGTGCAGACATGGGAAATGGTGTGGAACATGACCGAACGCTGGGCGGTTTTTACGAACGACTCGGAGCTCCCGAATGAGCGCTTCCAGAAACACTTTCTGCTCACCTTCGGGCTGCGGGCCATCCCATGGAGCCCGTTGGACGAGCTCACCGGCACCGAGGGTTTGCCGGAGGCTCTCGTGAGCGCCGGGGCGAGCGACGTGCGTGGAGGTGCCCGATGAGCCAAGATGGCGCCACGGAACTCCTTCCCCCCCACGTCTCGGCCGACTTCTACCTGTGGCTGTGGTATCGGTCCGAGATCCAGAACGGGAAGTTTACGCTGGATGATGGTTCAGCCCTCGAGGTGTACCTCGACGACCGCCTCGCGCTGCGTGAAATCGGCGATGACCGGCCGACCACCTTGCTCACCGGGGACAGCCCGGGCACCACGCCCGAGGCACGTGCGGCGGTCAGCGGCGGCAAGGTCCCCAAGGAGGTTCGCTTGCTGATGCGCAGGGAAGATCGCGAATACCATGCCACCCTTCGTGGCACCCGCGTGGGGATCGCCCAAGCGAAGCTTCCGACCCAGGTGAAGACCGGCGAGGTGCTCGAAGTCCTCCTCGATCGCATGTTTGTCTACGAGGAACTTCACTGGTTGGTCGCGGGCTTGCTTCGCCAGTTCGCGATCGAGCGTACGTCGGAAGGGTGGCGTTCCGAGGTCGTGCCTGCGATGCGCGAATGGCTTCTGCCCCTTGACGGGACCTCCGGCGGTGGGTAATCCGGGGCGCGAACGCACGGTTAGCTCAGCTGGATAGAGCGCTGCCCTCCGGAGGCAGAGGTCACAGGTTCGAATCCTGTACCGTGCACCATGTCGGCACCGCCCCGCGAGCCCCCGCCGCGGGGCGTTCTCGTCTGCGGTCCACCCCAACCTCTGAGGATTCGGGCGGTGCGGCTTGCCGGGTCCCCGTGTCCGGCTACGTTAGGCGCGTGCGGTGCTGTGTACGGAGAATCCCGTGAGGGTGCGATTCTGGGGGGTGCGGGGATCGATCCCCGTGCCGGGCCCCGACACCGTTCGGTACGGGGGAAACACGTCCTGCATGGAAGTTCAACTTCCGGGCGAAGCCACCTGCGTTCTCGACGCTGGCACGGGTGCTCGCCTGCTGGGCCGGGTCTTGCTGGAACGGAAGGAACGCAAGGTGAACTTGCTGTTCACGCATTTTCACCTCGATCATCTCTTTGGCTTTCCGTTCTTCGCCCCCCTGTTCGCGCCCAGTTTTCGCCTGAACGTCGCGGCCCCCGGCTTCTCTCCGGAAGCCACGCGGGACCGCCTCGGGCGGTACCTCAACGGGGTGCTGCATCCGCTTCGAATGGCGGACCTGCCCGCACCCATGGATTTCGCCGCCATCCGGCCTGGGGTTCCGTTCCAGCAAGGGGCCTACCAGATCACCGCGGTGCAGCTCAATCATCCCGGCGGTGCCTGTGGCTATGTCATTGAAGGGGGGGGGAAGAAGGTCGCCTACCTCACGGATACGTCGCCGCTGTCGCGCCCGGGGGAGGGGCTATGCGGCGGGGGTGGGCCGAACGGTCGCGAGATCGCGCTGACTCGCGCGCTCAAAGGGGCCGACTTCGTGGCGGTGGATACGATGTTCACTGAGAGCGAATACCTTGAAAAGATGGCCTGGGGCCATGGGTATCCCGAATACGCGGCGGCACTGTGCCACCACGCGGAAGTCAAGACCCTAGCCCTTTTCCACCACGCCCCCGATGCCACCGACGACGATCTGGACCGCCTCCGCGACCGCTGGTCGGGCGGGTACGACGGCATGAAGGTGGTGCTGGCAACCGAGGGGGCTGACGTGGATCTCGAGGGGTAGCGGGGCTCTACCTGGACGAGTCGATTGTTCGGTGCTTCCTCGCAGGGTTGCTCATCGGGCTCGGCGGCTTGTGGCTGACCTGGCTCGCAGGTTGGTTAAACCGGGTGGAGCTCACCAGGCGAGCCCAGCCCAGCGCCAGCGCGCTCGGCCTTACCTTCGAAGCCGAGGGCCCGTGGGCGCGCGTCGTGGCTTCGGGGAACGTGCAGGGTGTGGCGGTGCGGGTGCGCTGGCGCGTGGGATGGTCGGGCCGCCATGTGGAGGTGGCCTGGCGAGGCGGGCGCTGGTCCGAGGTGCCGGAGGATGCTGAACTCGTCGCCTGGATGGCGTTGAATCAGGGATAGTGCGAGGCCAGCACGACGCCTTTGCCCTCGATGCGCGTGGGCCCGGGCGGCAGGACGATGGTGCTGCCGCGCTGGAGGATCTCGCCGCCCACCTGGGCCGACCCTGCGATCACGGTGACCGCCTCCCATCCCTGTCGAACCGCGGGCAACTGTACCCTTTCGACCACGAAATTTCGCGTAGACAGCAGCCGTTCTACGCCGGGGGAGATCTCCTGGGGAGCCCGGAAAGGGGAGGGCAGGGGTTCCCGGATGGCGACCGACACGGCGTGGTCCAGGTGCAGGTCCCGGCCTCGGCCCCAGTCGTAGAGGCGCCAGGTGAGGTCGATCGGCTCCTGCACCTCGTAGAGCAGCAATCCGGGCCCAATGGCGTGGATGGTGCCCGGCGGCACATCGATCACATCGCCGGGGCGGGGCTCGATCCAGGCCAGGTCGCCCTCGATTTCCCCGCTCAACGCGTGATCCCGCAGCTGGGCTCCACTGAGCGCACGGTTGAGGCCGTAGGCGATGCGGGCCCCCGGATCGGCATCCAGCACGACCCAACCTTCAGCCTTGCCGTGGGGCGCCCCCACGCGCAGCCTGGCGTCGATATCACTTGGGTGAACCTGAACGGATAGCATCTTCGACGTGTCGAGTAGCTTCACCAGCAACGGGAAGTCCGTGAGGTCTCCGAAGCGGGCGCCGGTGCCGACCACCCGATTCTCCCTCCACACCTCCCACGACTCGCCGATCGCGCCTTCTCCCTTGCCGAACTCGGCTCCGAGGCGGAACCCTCCCCACACGGGTCGGGACAACGTGGGCCAGAGGCGGAGCGGGGACAAGCATGTGAAGCCTAGCCCGACTGGCGATCCGCGGCGAGGCGTAGGAGGTGCAGGGGTGGTGCAGATGCGGATGAACCGCACTTGAACGCACGCGGAGCTTGCCTGGGGGGCCCTCGGTAGACTACTGTGCTGATTAATCCGCGGAGTGCGCGTGCTGTACGCTCTTTTCCTGTCTGTCGCCCAAGCCGGCACCTGGCCTCCTGGCACTGTGATCAACCCAGGCCTCAGCGTCGACATTACCAAGGGCGGCTTCGACGCCGTTGCCGACCTGATCCCCGTTTTGCTGCCCACCAGCGTTCCCATCGGCGATGTCGGCGGCGGCGATCCTGGCTTGTTCGACCAGTGTTGGCTTGGCGGCTACGAGTATTCGCTCACCAACGGGAACGTCAGCATCGAGGTTGTGGGCGCAAGCATCACGCCGGGCGATGGTCTGCTGGAGATCGATGCGCAGCTCATGGTGTCGGTGAACAAGCCTTCCGACATGTTCGACCTGTACTTCGAACTGGAGTGCCTCGGCGATACCTGCGCCGGCTACGTTGAACCCTTCCCGGTGGATGTGCACACGTCCATGCGCCTCTCCATTGTGGACGATGGCGCGGGCCATCGCACCCTCGATGCGACCATGGGCGAGATCGTCGTCACCTACGAGTTGGATGGCGCCAACGATATCTACCTGGAAGGCTGTACGATCGGCGACATCGAGGAGGTCCTCAACTACGTCGGCATCTCGCTGTACGACCTGCTCATCAGCGCGGTCAGCGGCACGTTGGAAGAACAGATCGCCAGCATGGGTCCCACCCTTGAAGAGGCCATCGAAGACGCTTTCGCGAGCGCCAGTATCGAGCAGGATCTCGACCTGAACGGCGTGACCGTGCACCTGTTGGTGCAGCCCAGCAACGTGGAGATCACCCCGGAATCCCTTCGGCTTTGGATGGAAGGTAGCTTCGATGGCACGGCGGCCGAGTGCATCGCTGCCTATGACGCTGGCGGTTCGCTGCGCACCGACTCCGAACTTCCGGCTCCGGGAGACATTCCCAGCGGGATCAGCAGCGACTACCATGCGGGCGTGATGATCGGCGATGACTTCGCCAACAGCGCGCTCTACGCCCTTTGGCGCGGTGGGTTGCTGTGCTACGCGGTCGATGCCGAATCCAGCCCGATTCCCCTGGACACGACCATCCTCAACGTGCTCACGGGCGATGCGTTTGCGCCCTTGTTCTCCGGCACGCAACCGGTCTCGTTGGTTACGCGCCCGCTGGCCCCGCCCACCGTTGCGTACACGGGCGACCACGACATCGGCGTTCAGATCGATGACCTGAACCTCGACTTCTACGCGGAGCTCGATGGGCGTCCCGCGCGGATCATCTCGATCGGTCTCGATGGCAACGCCGGGGCAGACCTCAGCCTCGATGGCACCACGGGCTCTCTTGCGATTGCCGTGGACCTGGACCCCGCAAAGTTCATCCCCACCGTCAGCTACAATGAGATCGAACCTTCCGCGAACGACACGGTTGCGGAGAAGTTCGGTGCACTTTTCGGAACGGTGCTGGATTCCGTCGTCGGCGGGCTGCTTGAGGGCCTGGAGTTTGCCCTGCCCAGCATCAGCGGCCTCGGCCTGACCGATCTGGAGGTGGCGGCAAACGGTGCCGACAAGGACTGGCTCGGCGCGTACGCATGGCTCGGCCCCGTCGAATATACTGGTGGAAGCTGTGGAAGCTGCGGTGGAGGTTGCGGCGGGGATACCGGGTCGGTGGATACCGGCGGGTCCAGCTGCAGCGGAGGCGGATGCGCCACCGTGCCCGTGGCTCCGTGGATTGCAGCGCTCGCGGGTGCCACACTTTGGTTGCGCAGGCGCGCTGCCGCGTAGCCCGGCGAAAAACCTCAGGGTTGGCTGATCCGAAAGCCGCCCAGGATGGCATCGGTGGTGTCCTTGCCATCGATCAGGCGACCGGGGGGTAGCACGGCCTCAATGTCGTAGGCTGTGCCTGCCTCCACGAGGAAGTAGCCCAGGATTCGGGCATCGCGCGCGTCGTCGGGAGAGCAGGTCGCTACCTTGACCGGCCCGGCGATCGCCAGGGCTCGGTAGCCGCCCACGTCTTCGAATGACCAGGAGCACCCTGTGCGGGGTCGGGGGCCCAGATCGCCGTTCGCCCAGGCCGACACCTCGATGCGCGCGCGGGATTCTCGGTGGATCAATGTCACGCGAGGGTTGGCTCCGCTTCTCCCCGGCAGCACTTCCCAATCCGGAGGCAGCCGAAGGGTCCAGGGAAACTCGCTGTCCTGCCAAATGCCGTTCACCAGGGCCCCGCTCGGCATGGACGCCGCAGCCCCCGAGCCACCTTCCTCGCCGAGGACCAAGGCCGGGCCTGCGTTTTTGGCTCGACACGCGGGAAGGATGGCCAGCGCGACCAGGGAGGCGCCGAGCGCGAACCTCATGGGCGATGCCCCAAGCGTTGCAGTGCGTCGAGGTGGGCTGGCCCCCCCCAAAGCTGCGTGAACAGGGTCCGCTCGGCATCCTCGGACCCTTCTGGGAGCGTGCGGCAGAGGCGGACAGCGCCTTGCAAAGCGGCGAATGGTAGCTCGAGCGCGGCCTGAGCCCAGGCTTCCGCGGCGTGCCACGGGTCTTCGACGATCTCATCGACCAAGCCCGCCGCGAGCGCGGCTTCGGCAGAGAGCAGCCGCGCTTCCGTGAGCAGCCTGAGGGCTCGACGGGCACCGACACGCCGCAGAAGGCGTTGGCTGCCGCCAAATCCAGGGCTCACCCCGAGGCGGGCGTGTACCCATCCGATCCTGGCTTTCGGATTCGCAAACACGAGGTCACACGCGGCGAGCAGCTCGGCGCCGCCGCCGAGCGCGGGTCCGGTCACCGCGGCGACGATGACCGCGCCGCTCTCCTCGAGCCTGCGAACCGCGCCGGCCATCATGGAACGGAGCTGCGCACCCACACCAGGTTTAACCAAGGCTGAGGCTACGCATTCAAGATCCCCTCCGGAGCAGAAGGCGTCTCCCTCGCCCCGAATCAGCACCACCGATGCGCCGGCCGCGGCTCGGGTCGCATGTGCGAAATCCACCATCATGTGCGGGGTCATCGCGTTCCGGCGCAGCGGGGCGTCGATCACGATGCGGGTGATGGGCCCCTCCTCCACGCGCACAGATCCGGGCCCCCTCGGGAGGGTCGCGACCAGGGCGGCGAAAGGCTCAAGTTCGGGCATCGGGGCGGGGCTAACGTGGCATGGATTCGGGCGTTCGTTCACCCCGGCGCAGCGCTTCCATGGCTTCGGCGTGCGTGCTCATTGCCCGGGCGCGTGCATCTTCGGCCACCAGGTCCAGCCAGGTGCGCACCCGCCCCTCGGCCCGCCGTTCGCTCCACGCGCCCCTCCCTTCGCCGCAAAGCCAAGCTGCGTGCTCGGCGAGGGCGAGGACGACCGGTTCCACGCCCGTTCCGCGCAGGGCACTTGCGGCGAAAACGGGGGCTTTCCAGCCGGGACGCGGGTCGAGGTGGACCGCGAGTTCCAGTTCCCGCACCAGCGCGCTCGCGCCCGGGCGGTCGGCTTTGTTCACCACGAATACGTCTGCGATCTCCAAAAGGCCTGCCTTCATCGCCTGCACGGCATCGCCGCTCTCCGGGGTGAGCACGACGAGGACCGTATCGGCGACCTCCATGATCCCAAGTTCGCCTTGACCTACGCCGACCGTTTCGACCACCACGTCGTCGTAGCCGACCGCATCGAGCACATCGACCACCTGCCCGCACGCCCGCGAGAGGCCACCGGTGTGGCCACGGGCGCTGAGAGATCGAATGTAAACGCCGGGATCCATGGCGTGCTGGTCCAGGCGGAGGCGGTCGCCGAGGATGGCACCTCCGGTAAACGGCGAGCTGGGATCGACCGCGATGACCCCCACCCGGCGGTCCGCTGCACGCGCGGAGGTGACCAATCGGTCGGTGAAGGTGCTCTTTCCGGCGCCCGGAGGCCCCGTGATGCCGACCACCCGCGGGGCGCCGGGACCGACGCGGCGCCTTGCGGCCATCCCCGCCATCAGGGCATCCGCGCCGCGAGCGCGGGCTTCCACCCGGCTGATGAGCCGAGCCAGCGCGGCACGATCCCCGGCGAGAGCAAGTGAGACGAGCGGATCCGCGAGGTTCGGCACGCCAGAACGCTAACCCGCGGGTTGCCACTGGGTGCCAGCGGGAACGCATCGGGATAGCGCGTGGGCTCGCCGGATGACCTGTGCCGCGTTTGACCCCTCCACTCCTCGTTTCAGCGCTTCTCACCGCGTGCGGAGGGGCCACTGCGGAAGTCGAGGGGGCCGCTGGGGGCATCCAGTGGGGTGCTTCCGACCACGTTTACGTGGGGGCACGGTACGTTGTGATCTCGGCTGTAGAAGTGGAATGTCGGGATATCGACTGGGTTGATCGCAACTACGACGAAGGGGTGAAACCGACAGACGGGAACACTTCGTTGCTGCAGTTCACCTTCGCTTCCGGCGATGAAGTGGAAGAGGGCAAGTTTCCCATCGAGCAAGGCGGTCAGGTCCAGGCGACCATAGTCAACATCTCGGGAGATGTGTTCCATGAATCTATCGCCACCGGAGGCACGCTTTCGGTCGATAGCGTGGCGGAAGAAGGGGAGGCGACCGGCACCTTCGATGCGGTCACCTTCGAGGATGGTACGTTGTCCGGTTCCTTTACCGCCGAATGGTGCGTGAACCTTAAGCCCTGAGAATGCCGTGAGCCTGTTCCTCTTGTTGCTTCAGCCCGCTCTGGCCGCGGACGTTCTGGTTCCGGAAGGCACCCCTGCGTCGATGGCTGACTTCTCCGTGGCCTACATGGTGTACGGGATCGTCGTCTCGGAGTTGGAGGAAAGGGGACTCGACGTAGACGATGGGGACGAGATCCGTGAGTGGGCGGGCGACAAAGCCGACGCGTGCGCAGACATGGACGAGTGTCCCGCGAACCTCTTCCCCAAGTCCAAAGCCCGTATGGCCGTGGTGATGTCTGTCGGTCAGTCGGACAAGGGGATTGCGATTGAGGCCCGCATTTATGGTGCCGACGACACCGCGCCGCTGAAGGTGGTTCGCGAGACCATTACGGGTGGGGGCGAGGTGGGCTTTGCGAAGCGCCTCGCGAAGACCGCCGCGGAGATGCTGCCGCTGATCCCCGAGCGTGAACAAGAGAAAGCACCTGCCAAGAGTGGTTCCTGGAGTGAGCGGTACTCGCACCAGGAAGAAGAACCGGCGTCGAAGTCGTCGAAGTCCAAGTACGACGAGGAGGAGGAAGAGCCTCCGGCCAAGTCGTCGAAGTCGTCGAAGTCCAAGTACGACGACGAGGAGGAGGAAGAGCCTCCGGCCAAGTCGTCGAAGTCCAAGTACGATGACGAGGAGGAGGAAGAGCCTCCGGCCAAGTCGTCGAAGTCGTCGAAGTCCAAGTACGATGACGAGGAGGAAGAGCCTCCGGCCAAGTCGTCGAAGTCGTCGAAGTCCAAGTACGATGACGAGGAGGAGGAAGAGC
>CAMBIK010000091.1 GCA_945867435.1 Klebsiella pneumoniae | reverse complement strand
TGTTCCCGGCCGTTGCGGCGCCGGCAGTGCCCCCCCGCAAGCGCGGCCGCCCCACGAACGCCTCCCGTGCTGCCGCCGCCCTGGCCGCCGGGACCGTGTTCCCGGCCGTTGCGGCGCCGGCAGTGCCCCCCCGCAAGCGCGGCCGTCCGTCGAACGCCTCCCGCGCTGCGGCGAACAGCCTCGCTGCGGCTCAGGCCGCCGCCGTGGCCTCGCTCCGCGCCGCCGCAGCCGCTCCGGTTGTTCTCCCGCCCCTCGTTGTTCTCGCGCCCGTCGTCGTCGCGGCGCCATCGGTCGCTTCGACCACGTTCGCTTGGTCGGTCCTATGTCGCAGCGGTTCGGACGAGCGCCGCTTCGTCATCCTGGGCCGCGATGTCGGGGAAGCGAGCGTTCGCGCCCTGGCGGCGCTGCGCAGTCGCGGCGGCGATTGGCGGGTGGTCAAGCTGAAAGAGCTGGCCGAAGCAATCGAATAGGCGTCCCCCGCGTAGGCGTCCCCCGCGTAGGCGTCCCCCGCGTAGGCGTCCCCCGCGTAAGCGTCCCCCGCGTAGGCGTCCCCCGCGTAGGCGTCCCCCGCGTAGGCGGTCGCCTTCACGGTCCGTCTGGCGTTCCGCGCACGATCTTGCCGTCCCGGTCGCCTTCCAAGACTACCGTGCCATCCCACCCGGTGGCGTAGATGGCTTGGGTGATCGCGCGCGTCGTAAACGCCTTCACGCCCGTGCCGATCTCCTCGTTCACCGCATCGCGGGCTCCGCTCACTCCCCCCACGAGCAGGTCGATGGTGGAGGAGCGCGGATGGCCGAACGCCCATGCGGTCCAACTGTGGTGACGCTCGGGATTTCCAACCTCCAATACGGCGAACTCGGGCGACATCAGCCGCATCAGATCGGCCGTGGTTCCGTTGGCGGAGCCGTGGTGCCCGACTTGGTAGATGTCCACATCCAGCGCCGGTTCGGGGCGGCGGCGCAGCAGCTCGCGGATGGCCACCTCTTCGAGATCGCCCGTGATGAGCAGGCTTGTGCCTCCGAAATCGATCCGCGTCACGATGGAATGATTGTTGTCGTTATCGAAGCGCGCTTTTCCGTAGCTGTCTTCCCCCCAGCCCGGGTCGGTGGGGCTCTGACCCCACAGCGCCACGACCGAGGGATCCACGCCCTTGCACGCCGGGAAGGGGTCGAGGATCGTCGAGGTGAGTGGCGCTTCCCCATCAAAATTCGCGAGCGACACCTCGAGGTGCTTCACATCGGGATGATCGACGAGAAAGCTGCGGAGGCGCGACATCGATAGCACGGCGTCGTCTTGCATCGCCTGCCGACCGCCTTCCACCACCGCACGCACGCCGTACCGTTCGATAACCGCGGGCACACCCCGAACGTGATCGATGTGGGGATGCGTGAGAAGTAGAACGTCCAACGTGTTTTTGAGGTCGGTCCGGCGAGCGAAGAAGGCATCGAGGTAGGCGGTGAGCACCGGAACGCTGTGAAACTCGCTGTGTTCCTCTCCACCGGTATCCACGAGCATCGCGCCGCACGGGAATTCGATGAGCGTCGCGGCACCCTGGCCCACGTTCAGGAAGTGGACCCGCATCCGGTCCGGCGGACGCTCGGCGGATTCGGCCGCAACACCGAAAGCCAACAGTCCAAGGCTGGTCATTGTCAGGCCCGCCACGCGCCACGCCCTCATTTTTTGCTCCTTGGGCGGCAACATAGCGGAATAGTAGGGGGGCGGTGCCCAACGATCCCGCTGTCGACGCCTTCTTTGCCAAACGGCCACAGCTTCGTTTCGTTCTCCTCGGTCACGGCGCCAACCGCGCCCACCTGAACCTGCGGCCGCTGGGCGTGCCCGCGGAGTTTCTGTGTGCAGAAGACCATCCCGAGTTGGTGGCCCGTTACCACGCCGCGAACGCTGCGAAGTTCGGGGGCGCGCTGACGCTTCCCGGGTGGGTGCTCGTGGATTTTTACCTGATGCCCGGCGCGATCGCGATGGTGCTGGATGAACGGGACAACCTCGTGGCGGCCTGGTGCGGCGTGCCGACCGTGGCCCCCGGGGTGGTGATGGGGGTCTCGCTGTTTTCCCTCCACGAAGGGATCGGGGCCGCCTACGTTGCGAAACGTCTGGGGCTCGCCTGTCTCGGAGCAAGGGTTCAACGTGGCATCACCCAGTGGGACAATCGCTCCCTGGGTACGCACACGCGGCTCGGTCCGCTGCGCGTCGTGGGGCCAGCCCCGGAAGCGCACGGTCAATCGGGTCGCAGTCTGGTGTACGAGGTCGAGATCGGTGCGGTCAGCCCTGCCGCGACCCATTGGATCGACCCGAAGGAGGGTCCGCGAGTGGCTTCGCTTCCTGGCGTGACCATCGTGGCGCCTGGCTTGGATGATCGAGGGCGCGTTTGTCTGTGCGCTCCCGGCGCGTTCCCGGTCATACTCCCCCCATGACCCTCATCCTGCTTGTGGCCCAGGCCCACGCGTTCTGCGGCACGTTCGTCGGCGGCGATGGCGCGCTCCTCACCAACAGCGCCAGTCAGGTGGTGCTGGCCCGCGAAGGCACGCGCACCACCCTGACCCTGGCCATGGATTACCAGGGCGATCTCAGCGAATTCGCGCTCCTCATCCCTGTTCCCGAAGTGCTGGACGCCGCGGATGTCACCAGCCCCGAAGGCCGCTTGCTCACGGACATCGACACCTACAGCATGCCGCGCGAAGTGGCGTATGCGTGCAGCGATGTCGTGAGCAAGGAGTTCAGGAGCCTCGGCTGCGGCGGCTTGTTGGGGGGGTGCTCCTCCCCGGATGGTGGGATGTACATGGACAGCGGGGAGCTGGGCGAAAGCTCCGCGGACACCGTGTCGGTCGAATCCGCCTTCAGCCTGGCGGGGTACGAGTTCGTGGTGTTGTCGGCGGAAGAATCGGCAGGCCTGGAAACCTGGCTCGACGACAACGGCTACCCAGATTGGGCCCCGGCGGCCTGGACGCTTGGATTGGGGTGCCACGCGGCCGGTGGCATCGACTTCGGGAAGGGGAAGGTTCGGCCGCGGATCGGCCTTGAAAGCTCGATGACCCTCGCTACCACGAGCTATTCGGCCGATGTGCTCCTGCCCGACGGAACCCTGTCCTGGGCCTGGAATCCCAGCCGGCTGCGCGTGGCCGTGGTGGTCGGCGTGGCGTTCGGCGCGCCGGTGAGCGGGCCGTCGTAGGTGCCACGGCTCGGTTAGGCGCGCAGCATGTCCATTCGCCTCATCGTGTTTGATTTTGATGGAACCCTGACAGATATCGATGCCGAAGGCACACAGTTCGAGGTCGCCTATGAATCCATGGTCACCCGGATCTTCGGCGAGTCTCGGGTAGACGCCTGGCGTGCGGCCGTCGCGGGCGTTCGGTCCGCGGCCCCCGAACTGGGCTGGGACATGGGAAGCGGGGCGTCGGCCCCCGGGGATGCGGACCCGTACATCACGGCCACCCTGGCCTTGGCACGATTCTGCACTGACCTGCAATTGCCCACCCTGGCTGGCGAGGATTCCAAGGCGAGAAAGACCCGCGGCGAGCTGAGCGGCGCCCTGTTCCAAGCGGCCTACGCGGAGATCACGCCGACGTTCCGCTCCGACACGGGTTTGGTGCTGGAAGCGGCGCTGACGGCCGTTTCGCATGTTCGGATCGTGACCAACGCGAACACCGCCAAGGTCACCGAGAAGTTGCGCCCTCTCGCGCTCAGCCGCCCGATCGGCGTGGCGGGCGACGCACGCAAGTTTGAGGTGGTCGAGCCTGAGGGTCGCGGGTTCGGGATTGGCGGCGTGGGTTCAACATGGCAGGTTGCGGGCCTCGCCCGCCCGATCCTCCCCCGACGAGGGCGCTACTTCGACGTCCTGGCCGACGTGTGGAACGACACCGGCACGACGCCCCAGGAAACGCTCGTCGTCGGAGACATCGTGGAGCTCGATCTTGTGCTTCCCGGCTTGCTCGGCGCTGGAGTTCACTACGTCGCGCGCGCCCGAACCCATGCCTACGAATCGGCGGTGTTGAGATCCTTCGGCGAGCGCGCCACCATGGGCCGCGCCCTGTCCGACGTGCTGGACCGCTTGAGCTAGCCTATTCGCAGGTGGCGGTTTGGGTGCTGGTACACCCCGTGCTGTCGCACACCACCGAGTCGGTGAGCGCCGCCGCATTTCCAAAACACCAGGCATTGTCGAAGTGCGGTTGGCGCTGAATATCGTTCAGCGCATTGTCGTCGGTGCCGGCGTCTCCCCAATCGCAGCCCGTGCTGGTGAGCAGGCCGTTGGTCTTGCTCGAGAAGTAGAAGCCGCCGGCGATGGGGGCTTCGTTCAGCGTGAAACCGCCCCCGCCGATGGTGTTGGTTTCGCAGGTCAGCACGCCGTTGTCCTGCACCCAGACGCCGCCGCCCGCCTCTTCGGCGCTGTTCTCGGTCACCCAGGTGTCGTGCAGAGCCACGCTCGCATAGTCCAAAAGGGCGATTCCCCCCCCGTACGATGTCGCGTTGCCCGTGATGATGGAGTCGTAGAAAACCACGTTGGGCGTGGTGGCCAGGGAGCCGGACTGCGTAACGGCGACGCCGCCCCCTTTGGTGTTGCCTTCGCTGCCGATGCCTCCGGTGATGGTGACCCCGCGCACCGTGAGGGAGGCGCCGGTCACAGCGATGACCGAGCCATCGTCGCCCCCGCCGGTGCCTCCGGTCGTCAGCGTCGTTGCGCCCGCGCCGTCGATGCCCACCACGCTGAGCTCCGAGCCGAGCCCTGCAAGCACGATCTTGGTGTACCAGGTGCCCGCGCACAGCGAAACGGTGCCGGTGGAAACCTCAAGCTGGTAGCCGCTTTGATCGCCGATGTAGGCTGGGGCATCGGGGGTGCCCGCCATCAGCGGGGCCGTGACGTCGACCACCGTGCCGTCGGTGGAGGTGTAGGAGGCCGTTTGGTCCGCGTCGTTCACGCCGTCGCAGTCTTCGTCCACGCCCGAGCAGACCTCGGTCCCTGAGGGGTTCACGGCGCTGTCGGCGTCGTTGCAGTCGTCGCCGTTGGTGGCGGTGCCGGGGGGTGTGTGGCAGGAAAGGGTGGTCGCACCTGGATCGCCGAAGCCGTCCTCGTCGGTGTCGGCGTACCAGGTCTGTTCCAGACCTTCGTCGATGCTGCCATCGCAGTTGTCGTCGAGATCGTTGCAGGTCTCGAGCGTGTCGGGGTTGATGTCGATGTTCGTGTCGTCGCAATCGCCGGCCACGGCGACCCAGTTTGCCGCGGAGTCGTCACAGAGACCGCCCGCATCTCCCGCTCCGTAGCCATCGCCATCTGCGTCCTTGTAGGAGGTGCCCGCTGTGTCCGTGCAGTCCGATCCGCCGGTCTCACCGGTCTCACCGGTCTCACCAGGGTTCCCGGTCTCGTCGCTTGGCTTGTCCGATTCTGGGCAGCCAACAAGGAGAACGAGCGGAAGGAGCAGGGAACGGGTCATCGGGGCCTCGGGCGTGGAGAGGGGCGGAACCAAGCGTATGCCCCCACGCTACCGCTGAAGTAGGGAATCGACCAGCGATCTGAGTGGGTTTCCCGCCGTGTGCGGCGTGGCCAGCCCGAGCGGCTCCAGGAAGCGTCGGGCTTCGCTGTCGTCGAATTCCAAGGGCCGCGCAAGGTGATCGGCCATTCCGCCCAGCAGCGCGTGCGCGCGGGCTTCCGTGCGCGAAAGGGTGCGCGGGTTGCTTCCACGCGGCGTGTACACCCGGAGCCCGGGGAAGCCGGTCCGCTCGGCGAGGAGGGAAAACAGGGCATCCTGCGTGGGGCAATGGGAGGCGAGGTGGAAGGTGCCCGCCCCCGCGCTTTCGGCCTGGGCGATGGCCGCGATGCACGAAGCGACCCATCCGCGGGGTGCCAGCTGCATCTTTGCGCTCTTGATGCCCGCGATGCGAAGCTGACTTCTGGCGCTTTTGGACCGCCAGGCCAGGTCGGAGAGGAGGGCCGCGAGCGCCGTGAGGGGGTCACCGCGGCCGATCACCCAGCCGGGCCTTACCACGCGCAGGTCGACCCCCAGGGTCCGCGCTTCGTTCCTCAACTTCAGTTCTCCCTGAAGGAGAGAAGCATCGGTGGAGCTCGTGAACGCCTGGCCCACATCCACCTCGCTCTCCAGCGCGAGGCCGGTGCGCGCCCCCGCGACCCGGGTCGTGGAGACATGAACGAAACGGGGCGCTCGCGCCGCGACCAGCACCTCGGTTGGGCCATCGACATTCAATCGGTGCGACGCGCGCTCGTGGGTCGGGGTGCGGTCGCTAGCACAATGCACCACGACATCCCACCGTGCCCCAGCGAGCGCGTCGAGGCGGCCGCCAATCTCGGCTTCGATGGGTACGGCGCCGACTAGACCCAATCTTGCCAAGCGAAGCGCGGCGGGCTCTCCGGCTCGGCCACGCACCAAGCATCCCACCCGCCAGCCGCGACTGAGCAGGTTTGCCGCGACGAGCCCGCCGAGGCTTCCGGTGGCGCCGGTGACAAGGACATTGGGCATGGCGGCCTGTAATCCGCTGTGATGCAAAAAACGACGGCGAGGACCCGACACCGCGTTAGCACCCGGCGATGCCCACCTTTCTGATCGCAACCGCATTGCTGCTCGCCACCTCCGCTCCTGCTTTCGCCCAGCCCGCGGCTGCGGACTGGATGGGCAAGGGGGCGGTGTTCACTAATGCCGATGTCCTGAATTCCAGAGGCGCCTCCCTCGCCCCGGCCATTCTGGGCGCGATCCCGGAAACGCTGGTTCCTGTTTCCGTTTCCGTGCTGCTCGCGGACCACCAGGGGCTCACCCAGGTGGAAGTCGTGTGCAACACCTCGGGCATCTACGAGCTGCAAAACGGCTCCGACTTCACCCGTCGGGCCTCGCTCAACGCCATCCACGAGGCCGTGCTCGCTGCGCTCACCGGGAACACAGGCGGCGATGAAGCACCGAAAGGCGGCGGAGTTTTCGGCTTCATCGAAGCCCCGGCCAGCGCGGGCGAGAAGATGGTCTCCGAGTTCATCCGGTCCCGCGAAGCGGGAGATGTCGTGATCACCCTTGGCTGGATGCAAAAGGGGGATTCGCACATCTATGGCAACTTCTATGCCGACAAGCGCATCGAACTGAAGCCCGACGCGCCCACCGCCGCGAAGAAGTAGCCTCCTACTTCAGGAAGCCCGCGCGGAAGGCGGCCTCCACGTCGTCTTCTGCCCAAAGCAGGAACTGGTCCATCTGAGCCCGGCTCGGTTGCGCCTTCATCTCCTCGACATGCCGCCCCGTGGCCACCTGCCACCACGCGGGGGAACCCGTGCGTCGGTCGTAGAGTACGAGCATGGCCTCAACGCGGGCACCGCCGGAACATCCCCATTCGTGGCCAAGGAACCAGCCGCCGTTGTGGACATAATAGCTGCGCAGGTAGGGCACCATCACCCACCTGGAACCTTCCCCGGAGGCCGTAGCGCCGAGCGGCGCGATGCCCACCCGCGGTAGGTTCAGGTTGTCCCGCCCATCGAGCTCGTTCAGGCCGCGAACCGGTTTGCGTTCCACGGTCGGGGCCTGAAATGCGGCGTCGGCCGGAAGCGGGGGAACCTGTGCCTCGGTAAGCAAGGCGGCAGCGGTCTCGTTGAGCCATGCGCCGGCCTGGGTGCGGAGCTCCGCCTGGGCGGAGAATTCGATGAAGCGGGCGCGCACTTCCAGGGCGGTCTGCCCGGTACGGATAAGCCCACCGCCGAACCGCACGGCGCCCACGAGATCGTTTCGTAGGAAGTCCGCGTGCTCGGCATTGTCGGGGTCGAGCACCGTGGGTTCGCCGAGGTAGTCTTCACCTTGGCGCAGGCGAAGTTCGATTTGTGAGGGGGCTTGGAGCGGAGGCAAGGCGGGGGCAGGCAGGTCCTGCACGAAAACGGCGGTCTGGAGCGCGACGCCCTCCGCGGCGAGGGAGGACGCAAGAGACTCGTAGAGGGGGCCGTGGTGGGTCGGAGGCAGCTTGGCACAGCCGAGCAGCAGCAGGAGCGTCATGACGGCGGGTTATCCCGCGGCGATGCACCTCGCGTTGGCATGCGTCGCCGCCTTCCTGGCAGGGCTGGTGGATGCCATGGCTGGCGGGGGCGGGCTCATCCAGCTTCCGGCGCTGATGGTGTTGTTGCCAAACGAACCGATGGCGACGGCGCTGGGGACCAACAAGGTGGCTTCGTTCTTCGGCACCTCCGTGGCGCTGAATCGCTATCTTCAAGAGGTCAGCTTGCCCTGGCGGTCGGTCGCGGGCGCGGCGGCGGCGGCGTTTGTGGCGAGCGGAGCGGGCGCGGCGATCGCGCGGTCGGTCGATGCCGCGGCGTTCAAACCGGCTGTTTTGGTCATGCTGATGCTGGTTGCGGGCTTCACGTTCTTTCGTCCGCAGTACGGCGCGGTGGGCGAAGGCCGAGAGCGGCCGAGATGGAGCTTGCTGCTCGGGGCCCTCATCGGCTTCTACGATGGGCTGGTGGGCCCCGGCACCGGCACCTTCCTGATCTTCGTGTTCATCGCCACCCTGGGCCTGGACTTTCTTCGTGCGTCCGCCGCAGCAAAGGCTGTGAACGTCGGCACCAACCTGGCTGCCGTGCTGGTCTTCGCTTCGTACGGTCATGTGAAGTGGAGCTGGTCGTTGCCGATGGCCGCGGCGAACATGGCGGGGGCGGCCATCGGCGCCCGCCTCGCCTTGGGGCACGGTGCCCCCCTCGTTCGGCGGGTTTTTCAGGGGGTCATCGTGATGCTCATCGCGAAGGTGGGGTGGGATGTGTGGGCGGCGCGGTAGATTCCTGCCGTGCTGCTGTTGCTCTCCTTCGCGTGCGCTCCCAATCCACCGGCAGGAGGTCTGGCATCCGACGATGCAGGTGCCACCGAGCTCCCCGCGGCCTCGGTCCCGACGTGGACCGCCTGTGGGGAACCCTCCCTGGCTCGCCTCAACGAACTCATGGTCGCCAACCACCACGGCGCCACCGACGAGGATGGCGATACCTCAGACTGGCTGGAGGTGGCACTGGCGGATGGTGCCGGGGCGATGGACCTCGCAGGCTGGGGGCTCTCCGAAGACGGGGGGCAGGTCTGGGAGCTGCCCTCGCTGCAGCTCGCGGCCACGCCGGCGCTGGTTTGGGCCTCGGGGAAGGATCGGCGGGGGGCGTCGCTGCATGCGGACTTCAGCCTCGATGCCTTGGGGGATGCGCTGTTCCTTCACGAGCCCGATGGATGCGTGGCGGACCATGTCGAAACACCAAGGATGTATGCTGATATTTCGCTCGGCCGTGGCATCGATGGTATCTGGGGAACCTTCGTCGAGCCCACTCCGGGTGCCTCCAACACCACCGAAGTTCGTCCAGCTTTCGCGGCGCCTCCCGCGGTGAGCCCGGTGGGCGGATTCGTCGCGGAGGGGACCGAGGTTCACGCGAGCGCCGAGGGCGAGCTGCGCTTCACGACCGATGGTAGCGTGCCCGAGGAAGGCGACCCCATCTGGGAGGGTGCCTGGGTGGTCCAGGGCGATGAACTTCAGGTTCTTCGCGTTCGTGCCTTCGTCGAAGGGCTGTGGCCGAGCCGGGTGACCACCGCCACCTACTCGGCCGGGAGCGGCCTCCCCGTGACGGTCATCGCGCTCACCGCCGAACCTGCGGATCTCTTCGACCGCGAAACGGGCATCTACGAGTACGGGCTTCCCGACTATGAGCCCTGGTACCCGTACTTCGGGGCGAACTTCTGGGAAGTGTGGGAGCGCGATGTGCACGTCGAGGTGTTCGCGCCGGGGGGCGAGAAGGTGGTGGACGAGGATGGCGGCATCCAGATCGCGGGTGGCTATAGCCGCGCCTTCGACCAGCGGAACTTCGAGATCATCGCCCGCAGCGGCTATGGCGCTTCAGCCTTTCACGCGAAGCTGTACGCCAACGAGACTATTGAAGACTGGCACAGGTTGTACCTACGCAATGGCGGTGACTGGTGTGGGACCCAGCTCGTGGACGCCTCCGTGCAGTCCGTTTTCCGCGACCATGAGGGGGTGCGGAGCGAAGCCGTGGATGCCCAGGCCTACGCGCCCGCCCTGGTCTACATCAACGGCGAGTTCTGGGGCCTGTACGAACTGAAAGAGCGGCTAGACGAATGGTGGCCCGCCGCCCACCGCGGTGCTGACGAAGAGAACCTAGACTTCCTCAAGGTCGGCTGGACACGTGAGGCCAACTGGACCGTGGAACAGGGGGACATGGAGGCCTTCGATGCCCTCGAAGCGCTGGTTGCAAGCCAGGACCTCTCCGAAGCTGCCGCGTACGCCGCCTTCACTGACATGGTGGATGTCGACAATCTCGCCGGCACCCTGGTCGCCCAGGGCTGGATCGGAAACACCGACTTCTGGTCGAACAATCTGCGCCTATGGCGCCCCAGGGAGGCAGGCGGCCGGTTCAGATGGATGGCCTACGACTTCGGCCACGGCTGGCCCGACTACCGCTACGACCATCTGGCGACGACGACTTCGGGCACATGGGAGGGGCTGCCGATCGGGGCCGCGCTCCGCAACGCCGACTTCCGCGACCGCTTCGCCAATATCCACGCGGACTTTCTCAATACCTCCGCCAAAGGGGAGGAAGCCGCTTCCCGCGTGCGCGCGCTGGCGGACGAGGTGCGGCCGGTCATGGCGATGCAGCGAGACCGCTGGTGTGGCGGCGCGCCGATGGCCGACTGGGAAAGCGCGATCGACTACGCCGAGACCTTCGCGGAGGAAAGGGCGGGCGTCGTGGACCGCACGCTACGCGCCCACCTCGGCCTGACCCCGGTCGAGCTGTCCCTGACCGCAGATCCGGCCGCCGGCGGGCGTATTCAACTCACGGTTGTCTCGGTCGAATCTGGCTTTGTCGGCACCTATTACGAGGGGGTGCCGGTCACGCTTACGGCGCTGCCAAACCCTGGATTCGATTTCGCGGGGTGGTCAGGGGATGCGTCGGGGGTCGATTCGCGGGTGACCCTGCCGATGAACGGCGACACGGCTGTGACGGCGCTGTTCAGCCCGATGTAGCGTGAGACGCCAGGCGGCGACCCCGTCAGTCCCGTACGGAGGAGTCGGGCGAGGAGGTGACCCGGTCGGCCGTGAAGTCGGTCGCAGAGGTGCAACGGTAGTCGCTGCCCCCACCCGACCACCGCGTTTCCTGGGTGAGGGTGCCTGCCATCGCGCCACCCGACAACACAGCTTCGAGCACGGTTTCGTCGCTGGATTCTACGCCGCGGGAGGAGGTGGCGGTTTTGTAGCTGGCCTCCACGTTGCCCCCGTTCAGCGTGCCGATCAGGGGGTCGTCGAGCACGATTACGACCTGCCCGCCGGTGGCACTGTACGCTTCCACCCAGACGTTGTTCGTGCCTTCGTAGGTCGTGGTTCCGCCACCGGAATCCTCGCTGGCGCAATCGCCGGACAACGTCGCTTCCCGCTCGAACTGGAACAGCCAAGTGCCATCCAGCGGCTGGAAAACAGAGCAGGAGGCGAGGAGAAGGACGATCATGACCCGCAGGTCTCGGTGTTGTTCTCTTCGCTCTTGATCTCGTGCAGCTCGGGCGAGTAGCCCCAGGTGTCCCGCTGGATGGTGTTGATCTCGAAGCTGCCCTCGAAGAACCACACAGAGCCGGTGGAGCCGGCGCTAATCAAGTAGATCTGGAAATCACCCTTGAGCGGCGAGGACAGCGCCCCGGGCTCGATGGACGCGAAGTCCTTCGGGTCCATCTGGAAGCGCACCCATCCGGGGTTTACGCCGACCCAGTTGTCGAGCCCGGAGGCATCGGCCCCGCGCCCGGCTTCGGTCTTGCGCCAGGAGTTGTCCTCGATTTTCACCTGGAACGGGAACTCGTCCTGCGGGAGCTTGCCGAAGTTCTCAAGGTCGTTTTGGGCGGGTTCGACCATGAAGGCATCTTCGTCGTTCTCGAGATCGCCGTTGGGCCCGCCGTTGTTGAAGTTGTCCACCATCATCTGGGCAAAGTCGGCGTAGTCGCTCAACTTCTTGCAGCCATCCTGACCATCGGCATCGCAGTTGAGCTCCTCGTAGGCCTCGTTGCCGTAGGTGCCGTACCCGCCGGTCACGCCACCGTCGTCGTCGGTCGACACATAGTAGGGGTAGTAGGCCCCGGCGGCGGCATCGTACTGCGCGTAGTCGGTGGAGTACATGTACGCGTCTTCATCGCCAAACCGCGAGAAGCCGGCGGCGGCGGACCAGTCCTGTTCAAAGTACCAGCTATCCCCGGTGTTGTTCGGGTTGATCTGGGCCGCGCCCGCGTTCATGTAGAACAGGGTGGTGCCTTCTTCTTCGCTGGCCGACCAGTTCGCGATCACGTCTTCGTCGCCAAACAGGGCCTGTGCCTTCGAACCTTCGCCATCATCCACGCATTCGGTGGGCTGGAAGTCGGGATCCACGACCCAGCCGAACCGAACTTCCCCGAACGGGGTGGTCATGTGCAGGGTGAGCTGAAGGTCGCCTTCGGAGGTCATCAGCGCTTCTTCGCGCCATGTCGTGACTTCGTCGTGGTTGAGATAGTAGGATCGGTCGTCGAGCCAATCCATGAACTTGCCGGTGACCGGCGTGCAGTCCGAGTTTTCGGAATCGGGTTCGCTCTCGCCGTCGCGGTTCTTGGAGGTGAGGATGTTGCCGTCGGGGTCGTTGTCGGGGTCGTTGTCCCGCGATTCGGCGCAGCAGAATTCTTCGTAGTCTTTTTCCCATCCGGGGATCATCGCGTCGCGGATGCGGATCGGGTTGCCGTTGTGAGGCGCACCCCCGAAGTAGCGACAATCGAACGGTTCAAGGTCGAATTCCTTCTGGAACGCGGCCTCGGCGGCCACCTTGTCTTCCCAGCAGGGGTCCTTGAAGATTTGATCGCTGTCGATGTCTTCGGAGAGGGGATCGTCTTGCGTGTAGTTGCACTGCACCGTGTCGGTGCTGTCGTTACGGCGCAGGCGCAGGATGTTGTCTGACACGGCTTCCGAGAAGTACATCGCGTACTTTCCGGTCACGGTGGCATCGTGGGGATCACAACCTACAAGCAGCGAGAGGACGAACGGGAGGGCCATGGTCGACTCCGACCCCGCCCTATAGGCCGCCAACCCCACCTGCGTCAAGGGGGCGCACGGAAGCACCGACCCCGGCGCGATAGTCCGCGTAGCGCCATTCGAAGCCCAGTTCGCGTTCCAGGCGGTCCACGCGGAGGCGAACGCTGGCGGTGAACAGGCGCAGGTTATCCGTCGTGAACCGCGGCTTCCTGCCCAGGCGCATCATGATCGCCTCGTTCTGGCGAGCCGCGCCGTACTGGAAGACGCTCGGAATCCAAGTGGACCAAAACCGCGCCGGTTGGCCGCCCGTGGATTCGGCTACGGCGGTGTAGAAGTCTTTCAGGCTCGGCGTGGTCGGACCGCTCACATGGTAGATGCCCCCGCCCTTTGGGTCGCATCCGATGGCGATGAGGGCGGCCACGCAGTCGTCGATGTGGACGACCGGGACATGGTTTCGGCCTTCCCCTGGCAGCCAGCAGCGGCCGGCGCGGATGGCATCTGTCTGTGTGAACCGCAGCCCCGGCCCGTAGACGGCAGCGATGCGGGCGATGCGCAGCGGCAGGCCGGAAGCGAGGAGAACCTCTTCCGCCGCCACCTTTGACGTGCCGTACGCGGTGGCCGGTGCCGTGGCGTAGTCTTCGCCCACCCACAGACCGCTGCGGTCTCCGTACACCGCGCAGGTGGAGGCGAAGGTGAAGGACGCCAGTCGCGACCGATGCCGATGCGCCGCCGCCGCCAGGGGTACTGTGCCGAGCCGGTTGAGGCTGTCGGGATTGACGCCGGGACCGCGCAGTCCCCCTGCGAGATGCCACACATGGTCGGCAGCCGCCACGCCCCGCTCGAGTGCCTCCGCATCGCCCAGGTGGCCCACGAGGCAAGTCCCGCCGGCCGCACGCACCGCGCTTGCACGGGCCTCATCCCGCACCAAAGCGGTGACCTCGTGGCCTGCCGCCACCAGTGCCGCCACCAACGGAACACCGATCTGGCCAGTAGCTCCCGTAATAAATGAACGTTCAGCCACTTGCGCTCAGGGGCCGGCCGCTTTGCCGTAAAACAGGTTGCCGGTCCAGTCGGCCCCGTCGTTGACATCGCGATCGTCGGCCAGCCAGAACATGTCGGGGATGGCGTTGCCATCGAGATCGCCTGTGTAGCCCCGACCGCGGGTGTCCTGCGCCATGAAGCTCACGAAGGGCACGCCGGGCACGCCGCCGAGGCCGCGCCAGGCCACCAACGCGCCGTCGGCTTGCACCAGCACATCGACCACCCCATCGCCATCGGCATCGGAGACAGACACCGCCCCGCCGAACCCGAGCGT
>CAMBIK010000090.1 GCA_945867435.1 Klebsiella pneumoniae | reverse complement strand
TGGTGCTTCGCACCCACACCAGTTCGATGCAGAACCGAGCGTTCCGAAAGCTTGGCGCCCCCGTCAGGGCGATTTTTCCAGGTCGATGCTTCCGAAACGAGGCGCTCGATCTCACCCACGAGAACACGTTCTATCAGCTTGAAGGCGTGATGATCGATCGCGAGGTCTCCGTCGCGAACCTGATCGCGGTCATGCGTGACTTTCTCAGCCGCGTGTTCCGCCGCGAGATTGAGGTTCGCCTTCGCCCTGGCTTTTTCCCCTTCGTGGAGCCCGGCTTCGAGCTTGATTTTCGCACCACGCTGAACGGCGTGCGTCGCTGGGTGGAACTGATGCCCTGCGGCATGATCCACCCCACGGTCCTTCGAAATGGTGGCCTCGATCCAAATGAGTTCAGCGGCTTCGCCTTTGGTCTCGGTCTCACCCGCCTCGCCATGCTCAAGCACGGCGTCCCGGACGTTCGCCTCTTCAACAAGGCCGACCTCCGTTTCTGTCAGCAATTCCATGCGTCCCTCTGAGGAACGGCCGTGAAGCTCTCCGTGGATTGGCTGTCGGACTTCGTGGATCTTTCCGGGATTCAAGAGGATGAACTATCCGATACCCTGACGATCCGAACCGCTGAGGTGGAAGGCGTTGAACGGGTTTCGCGGCGCATCGCCGGGGTGGTGGTCGGCGAGATCGTGCGCGCTGAGCCCTTCGATGCCGGCGGAAAGCAGCGATTCGCGGTGACAGTCGATGTGGGCGGGCGCACGCACGAGAGCGTGTGCGGAGCCCCCAACGTTCGGGTGGGGATGAAAGGCGCGTTCGCCGTGGCGGGAACGACCTTGCAGAATGGCGAGGAAGTGGCGTTGGCCACGCTTTACGGCCGCCGGAGCGAGGGCGTGCTCTGCGCACCGGGTGAAGTCGGCTTGGGGGCAACGAAGGAGGGGCTCCTTGAGGTTCCCCCGTCCGTTGCAAACGGTACGCCTCTCACGACCCTGCTGCCCGATTCCGACACCATTATCGAGATCGACAACAAGAGTCTGACCCATCGGCCGGACCTGTGGGGTCACTACGGGTTCGCCCGCGAATTCGCGGCTATTTTCAAGCGAAAGCTTCTTCCCTACGAAACCGACCCCTTGCCCACGACCGGTGTCGCCATCCCCATCGCCGTGGAAGATGCCACCGACTGTCCGCTCTACTCTGTGCTTGGATTTTCTGTAGCTCAGAACCCGGTGTCTTCGCTGCGGGTGCAAAGCCGGCTGCTCACCCTCGGGCACACGCCGATCAATACCCTGGTCGATGTCACCAACGTCGTTCAGTTCGAGCTCGGTCAGCCTACTCACGCATTCGATGCTCGAAGCCTGGCGAACATCCGGGTGGCGCGTGCCGGGACTGCGCGCAGCTTCACCACGCTCGATGGCAAGGTGTGGGCCGTGCAGCCGGATGACCTGCTCATCTGGAACGGCCGCGAACCCGTGGCGCTCGCCGGGATCATGGGGGGCCTCCATAGTCGGATTTTGCCGGACACCCGCAGCCTGGTGCTGGAGAGTGCCACATTCAGGGCCTCCCGCGTGCGTTCCACCAGCGTGCGTTTGGGGTTGCGCACCGAGTCCAGCCTTCGCTTCGAAAAGAAGCCTCCCCCCGTTTACGCCCGCATCGCCGCAGGTCGGGTCCTGCGCCACCTTCGGGAAGCGGGCGTTGATCCTCAGGCGACCACCCGCTACACGGTTCAGGGCGAGTTTCACGACGCGCCGCGCACGATCTCCCTCGCTCCCGGCTGGCTGCCGCGCCGTGCGGGTACGCCGCTCGATCATCCCACCGTCACCGGAATCCTCACCTCCATCGGGCTCGGCTGCGAAGTCACTTCGGATGGCGGCTACACGGTAACCGTGCCTTCGTTCAGGTCGGTAGCCGATCTTTCCATTCCGGAAGACATCTCGGAGGAGGTGTTCCGGCTGTATGGGTACGACAATTTTACGCCGCTCTCGCCCACGGGCCCGCTGGCGCCCGTGCCGCCCCACACCGAGACTCGCTGCCACCACCGAGCGCGCCGCATCCTTTCCGAGGGTCACCGGTTCGTCGAGGTGCAGACGTACGGATGGCACGCCGACGACGGGCTGAAGCTCATCGGCTACGAGCCCGAGCGGCCGCTTTTGATTCGGAACCCCATCGGCGCCAACCACGGGCGGATGCGGGACACGCTCGTGCCGAACCTGCTGGCTGCCGCGCAAACAAATCGCAACGTGGACGAGGCGTTCCGGCTCTACGAGCTTGGTCGCATCTTCTGGATCGATGCCGAGGGTCAAAAGCGCGAGGCCAACCAGCTCGCGGGTGTGCTGGTCGATCAATCGGGTGCGAGCCCTGAGGCGACCCTTCGCCGGGCGCGGGCCGCCATCGATGATGTGGTGCTGGCCTCGGGCGTCGGCCCAGCGGCCTACGCGCCCTGCGATTCGGGTGCGCCGTGGCAACGCCGCGGGCGGGCCCTGTCCATCGAACTGGGAGGGGGGCTACTCGGGAATCTTGGCGTACTGCCGGACGCGCTCGCAGGGAAGCTGCTGAACTCCGGGCACCTCGTCTGGTTTGCGCTGGCCACGCACCCCCTGGAAGTGGAGGTGTACCCTGCGGTCAAGCATGTGAGCCCCGCCCAGTTCCCCGGCTCCTGGCAGGACTTTACGTTCGCATGGCCCGTGGTCGATGGCTACGCGGCGCTGGCGGCCACCCTGGATGGCTATTCGCATCCGCTCATCGAAGAGAGGCAGTTCGTGACGGTCTATCAGCCCAAAGGCAGCTTGACCGCGAACTACAGCGTGCGCTATCTGCTGCGTGTCACCGACCGCACCCCCACTCAGGCGGATCTCGACGACTTCCGGGCCAAGTTCCTGGCGTTTCTGGAAGCGAAGGGGCTCAAGTTGGCGTGACCTTGGCATCCTGAGCCGCGGCGCACACTGAGCGTTCGACACCGACGAATCGCAGATCCTGTGTGTGTGGCCATTGACACTACAACAGTGACCGGCTAGCACGGTCACGACTTCCTGCGGAGGAAAATGAGCCCGCGCCCTTTCACGATTCTGTTCATCCTGGCTGCTCTCGCCGGCGCCTACTTCACCGGCTTCGCAACCTACGATTTTGCTGGTCATCTGGACCGGCAGGTCCACGACATCCATTGCGCCTTCGCGCCGGGTCTCATGGAGTCCGACCCTTCGGCCCACAACGGCTGCCAGGTCACGATGATGAGCTCCTACAGCTCCGTGCTTCGCACGCTGGTGTGGGGGGGGATTCCCATCGCCTTGCCGGGACTTGCGACCTTCGCATTTCTCGTGTTTCGCGGTCTGGATCTGCTGGTCAATCGTCGGCAAGACGACCGGGGGGCCACGCGCTTTCTGGTCATCGTCTCACTGGTGCCGGTGCTGACCTCGATGGTGATGGGGTACATCTCCCTCGTCGAGTTGGGCACCACATGCAAGCTTTGCGTGGGCACCTACGCGTCCAGCGCGGCGGTGTTTCTCTTCGCGCTCGGGGCGTGGTGGTCCTCGTCTGCGCCGGTCATGGGCGAAGACATCGGCATCGGGGGCGAGCCGCCCGACGCCTCCGGGTCGTCTACCGGACTCGGCGGCCTGCTGCTCGGCTTCGGCACCTTGGCCGGTTTTGTGGTTGTGCCCTGCCTGTCGTACCTGATCCTCGCGCCCGACTTTACCAAGTACATCGGCAGCTGCGGCACGCTGATCGCCGCGGAAGATCCCGACGCGATCATGGTGCCGCTGGATAACAACACGGGGGCTACCCCTGCGATTGAGATCTTCGATCCGCTTTGCCCCGCGTGCAAGGGCTTCGAGGAACGTTTGGAAGCCAGCGGCTTGCAGGCGCAGATTCACCGAAAGGCCGTGCTTTTCCCGCTGGACAGCACCTGCAACTGGAACGTGGGGAGCACCCTGCACGCCGGGGCATGCACGATCTCCGAAGCCATCCTTTGCGCCGGGGCTGAATCCGACAAGGTCATCGACTGGGCGTTCGCCAATCAGGAGGCGATCCGCACGGCGACCGAGGCCGACAAGGAAGCCGCGGCGAAGATGGTCGTCCAGCAGTTCCCCCAGCTCGGTGGCTGCGTGGGTACGTCCGGCGTCCGGAACAGGCTGAAGAACTCGCTGAGGTGGGCCGTCGCAAACCGGCTCCCCGTGCTCACCCCCCAGCTCTATGTGGATGGGACGAAGCTTTGTGACGAAGATACCGACCTGGGCTTGGATTGGGCGCTCTCCCGCCTGCTCACCCGGGGCCCCGCCATTCAGGAGGCCAAGCCATGAGTACCGCCCTGCACGCCGCGCTTGCCGCGGGCACTCTCCTCGTTCCCACCTTGTTCGTCGGTTCTTGGGTGCAAGGGGCCAAGGGGCGCCTTGTCGAAGCGGAAGCGGCACCGGCGGCTGAGGCCGTAGCGGTCTCGTCGTTGTCCGACGTCGACTATTGCACGGCAGACCTGAAGAAGGTCCTGCGGCGGGTGCTCCAGAGCTGTGGGCTCGAGGGGGCCTCGGGCGGGCGCGGATGCCAGCCTGCGGATGCGAAGGCGCTGGCCGGTGGGGATGTGGCCGCGAAAAAGGGCGAAAAGAAGGCGGGGACCGTATCGGGCGATGACTTCAACAAGTTGTTCATGCCGATGAAGGAGCGGGCCGGCATCATCCAGTACGACAAGAACTCGGCTGAGCTGGACGCGGGAGATACCGCGCTTTTGGAAGACATTTTCTCCAGGGAAGCCGGGGCATCCTACTTCTTTGTGGTGTCTCGATCCTCCCCCGAGGGCAGCGTGGAACACAACCGTGAGCTCTCGCAGCAACGCGGGCAGGCCGCGCTCGACCACCTGCAGACCACATTCAAGGACCGGGATCTTCAGCAGCAAGTGGGGCTGCTGTGGCTGGGTGAGGAGTTCGCTCAGTTGGATGATGAATTTTGCACCTGGCAGCGCAGCAGTGGCGGCGAGGCCTGTCAGCCCGCTGATCTGAACCGCTCCGCGTTCGTGGCCTGGATCGACTGCAAGCTCTGAGGTCACCGATGCTGACGCTCTTGTTCGTGCTCGCTTGCCCTTCGGAACCGGCCTCCCAGGCCAACGTCGCCCCTGCGGCGAAGCCGAAGGGGCGGGTGGATTCTGTAGCCGCCCCTCCGCCAAAGGCCGTGGATACGGCTGCGTTCTGCGATGCTCGGGGCACGGGCACGTTCCAATGGCCGGAGCTGGATGGCGTGGCACCGGACAGTCCATCTTCTTGGCGTTGGGTCAACGTTTGGGCGACATGGTGCAAGCCATGTATCGCCGAGATGCCGATGATCCGCGAATGGGCCACCCGTCTCGGCAAGGAAGGGGTCTCGGTCGCCCAGCAGTTCCTGAGCGTGGATGCCACCGCGCCCGTGCTGTCCACATTCATGGCCGCACACAAAGACTTTCCGACGTCTCCTCGCCTCAAGACTGTGGCGAACCTCACGCCCTGGCTGGAAGGACTGGGGCTGGATGGCACGGCATCGCTGCCCCTGCACCTGTTCGTCGATGCCGAGTCGAGGGTGAGCTGCGTGCGTATGGGCGCCCTTGGCGAAAGCGACTACGCGGCGATCAAATCCGTGCTTCAGGGCAAGTAACGCCTACCCGGTGCGGCCGACGATTGCAGCCTTTGCCGGCTTGGAGAGGGTGCGTTCCAGTTCTCGCACTTGCGAGGAGCTATCCGGATTGGCCTTGAGGCGTTCCAAGGCGGCCGCGGCCCCGTCTGCGTTCCCCATCTGGTGGAAGGCGGTGCCGAGGAGCAGAAGCCCTTCGGAACCATCGGCCGAGCTTGGCCACAGGCGCAACATCGGTTCGATCCGCCCCACGACGGCGGGCCACGCCTCTCTACGCGCGTAGAACTGCGCAATGAAAAGTTCCTTCTTCGCGAGCCGCCCCTGGGCCTTCGCGAGGTGTTTCTCGACATCGTCGCGGTAGCTGGATTCGGGAAAGCGGGCCGAGAAGCCGGTCCAGGTGTTGACCGTTTGGCGGGTCCAGGTCTGGTCGCGTTCGGGGATCACCGGTGCCTTTTTGTAGAGCACGAGCCCAAGGCGGTAGACCACCAGATCGAGCTCCGGGTAGCGGGGGTGCGCCCGCATGAAATCTTCGTAGGCGAGCCGCGCGAGGTCCCACTCATTCTTCTTGTAGTAGATCTCGGCGATCGCGAGTTCAGCCTTGAGCGAGTAGGGATCGTCTCGGTAAAAGGTGCGAACACGCTGGAATTGTTCTTCTGCCTTGGTGTAGTAGCCTCGCTTCAAGTACTTCAGCCCGAGCGAGTAGATGTCTTCAGCGGTGAGCCCCCGCGTGGCCGCGACGACCGGCGTTGGGGTGATCGCCGCGCTGGCCAAGAGCAGGAGAACCAGGAGCGAGCGGAAACGGATCATCGTCCGCGCCTAACATCGCGTGATAAGCGCGCACATGGCTGTCGAGACCCCGGTCACGTTCTCTACCTTGCTGGTTTCCCTGGCCAGCACCGCGCTTGCCCATCTCGGTCATCCTGAGGGGGGCGAGGTGCCGGCGGATGCGCGACTGGCGCGCCACACGCTCGAAGTCCTGGACCTGCTCGCCGCGAAGACGCAGGGCAACCTCGATGCCGACGAAGCCCGGCTCCTGGCGGCCCTGCAACGCGAGATCGGGGCGGCGTTGGCGCGGTAGGAACCGCTCAACAGCGTGTTTTCTGGGGATTGACTTCGCTGCTGGGGTTTGCTAAGGTGCGGCGCCTTTCCACCCGGAGACCCCATGACTCGTTGCCTGCTCGCGTTCGCCCTCGTCCTCACCGCCTGTCCCGACAACAAGGAATCGGGCGACACCGGAGAAGCAGCGTGCGGCGTCACCGTCACGACCTTCCCCAGCGTGGGTGCGATTGATGCGTACTACCGCAGCGATATCGAGTTCAAGCTCAACAAGGCTGACGAGACCGCCACCATCGAAACCGCCATTCCCGGCGCGTTGGAAGTGTCGGCCGATGGCCTCACCGTCTACTGGCGCCTCAGCGCTGCGCTCGCGCCCTCCACCACCTACAGCGCCATCCTGCACTATTGCAGCGGCGATGTGGAGCTGACCTTCACCACCTCCGCGCTTGGCACCTCGATCGCCGATCCCGAGGTTCTGGTGGGCAAGACCTACTTGCTGAACCTCAAGGATGCGCGCGTCACCGAGCCCGCGGGCATCGGTAGCCTCATCAGCTCGGAATTGGACAACGTCTCCATCTACGTTGGTATCACCGACCTCGACGAGCCCCAGATCACCATGATTGGCGCGCTGGGCCGCGAGGATGTGGAGTACACGCAGGAATACTGCGAACCCTCCATCGATTTCCCTGTGGCGGACTTCTCGGGCACGCCCCACTTTGAGATTGGCGGCGATGGCGCGACCACCATCACGGTGGCCGACGTCGAAGTCATCATCGACAACCTCCGCATCGCCGGCGATTTCGCCTCCGACCTCAGCTACTTCGGCGGCGGCGTTCTCGAAGGCAGTATCGATACGCGCCCCCTTGACGTGGCGCTGATGGATGGCGAAGAAGGTCAAATCTGCGAAACCGCCTCGGGCCTTGGCGTCATTTGCGTGGAATGCGGCCCCGAGAACCCGGGCGCCTTCTGCCTTACCTTGAAGGCCGACTCCATCACGGCGGATGCGGCTCCCCTCGAACTCTTGCAGATTGATGGCGCGGATTGCGCCGGCTGCCTCGCCGGTCCTCCGGCCGACACGTCGGAGACCTGCGAGCCCGATCCCGTTTAGGGTTCGGATGCGCTCCCCGCATTGGCCCCCCGTGGGTCGATGCGGGGTTCGCGTTTTTGGACCGGAAGGGGTTGCGATCCCTCCCAAAGCCCGGCATCGTGCGTTACCGGCCAGCCACCCAGAGGTTTCCCATGATGTTCAGCCTGATTCTTGCGTGTGCCCAACAGACCATCAGCGGCGATTCCGGGCCGGTCGGTAGCGATGGTGAGGACACCTCGGTGGACACTGCGGAGACCGACACGGACACAGACACCGATACGGACACGGACACCGACACGGATACTGGCACCGATACTGCGGAGGAAACGGGAGATCCGATCGACACCGACACCGACGACGACATCGATCCCACCGACATCCTTGGCCGCGTGTACGACTTCAGCATCGCGAACGCCACGATCGAGGAACCTGCGGGCGTCGGCAGCATGATCGGCGGCCAGATCAACCAGGACGTGCTCCTGGAAGTGCAGTACGTCGATGCCGAATTCATCGACTTCCTCGTCGCCATCAGCGCGGTCGACGACCCCACGGTGCAGGACTACTGCATGGCCACTACCCCTATGGAAGGCGGGAACTTCACCGGCAACCCTGAGTTCCGCGTCGGCCCCACCGACATGAGCTTGAACGTGGCCGGATCTTCGGTCACGCTCTCCGACGTGTACATGACCGGCGTCTTCGCCGACGATCTCAGCAGCATCAACAACGGTACGCTCGAAGCGATGATCGACACGCGGCCGCTCGACGCGCTTGCGGGTGGCGATGAGGGTGCCGTGTGCCAGTACGCAGAGATGGGCGGGGCGACCTGTGTCGCGTGCGATGATGGCGAGGAATTCTGCCTCTACTTCCTGGCCACCAAGGTCACCGCCGACCTGCTGCCGACCACCGACGTATCCGTAGTGCTGGGCGACCAGTGCGAAGGGTGCGAATCAGGCCCGCCGGCGGCCGACGCGGTCTGCCTGTAGGGCTTTCGCTCAGCGTACGGGGGGAATCGCCAACCCGGCGCTGCCACAGATCTCGATGAAATCGTCGGGCGGCGGCGCCACGAAGCGTACCCGTTCGCCCGTTCCCGGATGGTCGAACGCAAGCAGCCACGCGTGCAGTAGCGGGTGCGACAACGCTTCGACCTGCGTGCGAAGGGCCGCGGTCGGGATGCAGTCGCGTCGGTTGTAGGTGCGATCCCCGACGATGGGGTGCCCCGCTTCGCTCAGGTGAACACGCACCTGATGGGTGCGGCCGGTTTCCAAACGGCATTCCACGAGTGCTACGCGGTCGCCCTTGGCCTTCATCTCCCAATGCGTGATGGCGTGCCGACCTCCGGATTCCACGCTTGCGATGCGGAGTCGGTCTTCGGGATCGCGGGCAAGCTGGCTGCGGAACGTGCCGCGGTCCACCAGGGGCACGCGGTGGACCATCGCAAAATAGCGGCGCTCGACGCTGTGGACCGTGAATTGCTCGGTGAGAGCGCGGTGGATCGTGTCGTGCTTCGCCACCACCATCACACCGCTCGTGCCTACATCGAGGCGATGGACGATGCCAGGACGCGCCACGCCGCCGATCCCGGAGAGCCCGGTGGCGTGGTGCAAAAGGGCATTTACAAGCGTACCATCGTAGTGTCCTGGCGCCGGGTGGACGACCATCCCCGCGGGCTTGACCACCACCAGCAGGTCATCGTCCTGGTACAGGATCGGGAGTGGGAGATCCTGCGGGAGGGGTTCGGCCGGTCGGGCGCTGGGCAGTTCGACCGTGACGGTCGTGCCCAACCGCGGCCGGTCCGACGCCTTGACCGGTTCGCCATCCACACGAATGCAACCTTCCAGGATCAGGGCTTGCACCCGGGCGCGTGACAGGTCGGGGAACGCCGTGACGAGGGCACGGTCCATCCGGTCGGCGCCGAACTCGGCTACCCATGTGCGAACCTCGGGGGGTTCCTGCTTCATCACGTTTTAGCCTCGAGCCCGATTGCAGCGGGTCATGTAGGTCTGGACGGCCTCTTCGGCCTCTTCGGCGAGCGGGGCCAAGTCCAGCGTGCGCAAGACCACGCGCATATAGCCGCGCACGAAGGTCGAGGCGGGGAGGGAACCCCATTCCTCCTTTTCCATCGCCTCAAGGAAGCGTCGGGTCACCTTTGTGGCCTCGCTGAGGTCGTCCAGGCTCATCTTGCGGGCTTCTCGCGCCGCCCGAAGCCAAGCCCCCGTCGGGCCGTGCGCGTCGAGGAGGCGGCCCATCTCGTCGGGGGCAACGCTGCGGTCGAACGCCGGCTGTTGACGTTTGGGAAGCGGGGCGATGCCCTCGGCGTTCTGGGCTACTCCGCCAGCCTTGGGTTCGAGCACCTGCGATGCGGGCACCGTGCGCTCGGACTCGGGCTCGGGAGGGGTCTCGGTGCCGCCGAACGCGTCGCCCACCTTCAGCGCTGTGAGGGTGCGCACCACATCCAGCGCGGCGGCCGCCGCCGGGTCGACCATCGAGGGTGCGGCGACGCGCCAAAGTTCATCAAGATCGGCGGGGAGTCCGGAGCGGGACAGCTCGCGGAATCGGTCGTAGCGGCGTCGCCGAGCCGGGTCGGACAGCACCGCAAAGGCCTCGACGAGAGAGGTGCGCCGCGCCTCCAGCGTCGCGGTGTCCTGCTGGCGGGATTCCGCGGCGCGGAGCCGGCGCACCGCGTGGGCGACCTGCTCCTGGTAGGCCGCGCGCACCGTGGACACGTCGGCTTCAGGGGCAACGGCCAGGAGTTCGTAGAAGCCCGTCGACATTTGGGCGAGGTATCCCGACGACTACGAACGCGCCGCCAGCAGGGCCGCGACGAGCGCGTCTTCCTGCTCGGGGAACACGGTTCGCAGGTCCAGGACCACTTTCCCATCGGCCACGCGCGCCAGCACGGAGGGGGTGGCGACCCGGAGGCGCGTAAGGAGCCGGTCCACACCGTGAACGTTCAGAATGACGCCCCAACCTGGAAGGTCCGCCTCGGGGAGGGAGCCGCCGCCAGCACGGCCCACGGTGGGCTGAGCCTCAGCCGCGAAGCCGGATTCTTGGAGGCGCGTTGCCAGGGCGATAGCGCGCGGTTGTAGCGCCGCGGCGTCCAGGCGGAGCAGCGCGACGGCGGGCGGCTCGACGCCGGCCTCATAGTCGATGAGCGTGCCTTCGAGCGCGGCGAGGACGAGCCGGTCGAGCCGAAGGGCCCTGTAGAGGGCGTGTTTCCTGGCCTTCTGCACAAGGGCGGCTTTGCCCACCACCAATCCCGCCTGGGGGCCCCCCAGCAGCTTGTCTCCAGAAAAGCACACCAGGTCGGTGGTCGCGAGCGACTCCCGCACGGTGGGCTCGCCCAGGCCCGAGGCGAACGCGCCCGACCCGAGATCCTCGATGAGCGGCACACCCGCAGCGGCGGCCAGGGCTAGCAGGCCGGGGCGGCTGGGGGACTCCGTGAAGCCGCTGACGCTAAAGTTGCTTGGGTGTACGCGAAGGATGGCCGCCGTCTCGGGACCGATGGCACGTGCGTAGTCGGCGACTCGGGTGCGGTTGGTGGTCCCGACTTCGACGAGGCGCGCGCCTCCGGCCGCGATCACGTCGGGGACCCGGAAGCTTCCCCCGATCTCGACCAGCTCTCCACGCGACACGATCACGTCGCGACCCGCGGCAAGGGCGGTGAGTACGAGCAGCACGGCCGCGGCGTTGTTGTTCACAGCCAACGCCGCCTCCGCGCCTACGAGCCCTCGGAGTCGGTCTTCGACGCCCCACAGGCGTTCGCCGCGTTCGCCGGATTCGAGGTTGATCTCCAGGTTGCACCAGCCCGAGGCGATCGCGCTGAGATGGACGCGAGCGCGGTCCCCCAGGGGGGCGCGGCCCAGGTTGGTGTGCAGGACCACGCCGGTCGCGTTGATGACGGGGCGCAGTCGGGGGGACATGCGTGCCGCGACCCGCTGGCGAACGGCATCTGCCCAGTCGCCGGGTGCGTCGTGCTCGCCACTTCGAACCCCCGCAACGAGGCTGCGCGCCTCGCCGACCACGAGCGGGTGGGGCAGATCGGCGAGCACCGAGACGAGCTGGCCGATCGCGGGGAGCCGCCGAGGCGTTTGCATCCGGCCTAGCTATCGCCGCCTGATGGCAGCGCCCGCCCCCCACGACGGATAGCTCGAGCATGGATGATCGTCCTTCTCTACGCTTTGGCGACCGTGGCCTCGGGCGCGCTCGCCATCCGTGCTCCGCTTGCCGACCGACAGGATCCGGTGCGTCGTCGTTACGCGGTTCTGGGCCTCACCGTGGCGGTCACCTGGCTGGGGTGGACCCTGAACCTGCTGTGGCCGGGTTTCGCGTTGGGAAAGGTGATCAACGGGGTGGCGGCGACGTTCCTCCCCTACGCGCTCCTGGCGTTTATCGATCAGTTCTTCGTCGGCAGGGAGGGGTCGCCAAGCGACCCCCGTCTCCGCCACCTCGGTGGGCCAGCGCCCTTCGTGGCTTTCGCCTACGTCCTGGCGGAGCTCCTCGCTCCGTGGAGAGTGGGGCAGGTGGGCGTGGCGGACCTTCTGCTCGGCACTTGGGTTTTCGGCGGGTTCGGCCTATCGCTCCTCAGGCTGTGGCAGCGTTACCGCGCGAGCAAGGAGCGCGTCGAGCGTTCGCGAATGCGGTACTTGCTGGGCTTGGCCGGCGCGGCGGTGGGGGCTGCGCTCCTGGAGACTCTTGCTCGGGCCTTTGCTCCGGCGGTCGTGCAGACGGAGACGTTCCTTGCACAGGAAGGCTTGGTTCAAGGTGTTCTTCCTCCCATGGGGGCCCTGCTCAGCACGACGCTTCTGTACTTCCTCTACCAGATGATCTCGCTGTACCGGCTGTTGGACCTCGCGGAGATCTTTTCCCGTGTGGCCGCAGTCTTCATCGCGGCGATCATCCTGGTCTTGCTCGACAGCCTCAGCGCAGTATCGCTCCTCGGCCCCTACCCCACGCATGGTCTGTTCCAGGCGTTCGTCGGCTCGGTGCTCTTTCTGCTTGCGTGGGACCCCCTGCGGATCAACCTTGAGCGGTGGCTCGGCCAGGCGATCAATCCCCGCGGATTGGTCCTCGCCGACGCGATCCTCGATGTTGAACGCGGTCTCTCGCGAGCCATCTCTGTGCCCGGCCTCTCCGCGGCGCTGCTGGACCGTTTCGTCTCGTCGGGGCGTATCCCGGCCGGGGCGCTGTACTTGTGGGACGAGGAACGCCGTTTGTACCGCCTGGTGGCCGAGCGAGGCGTCGGTACGCATCACCCGTTGCTCCATGTGGCCCGGCAGCCGTTCGTCGATGGCTTTTTGGTTGGAGAGCCGGCCTATCTTCGTGTCGATCTGGAGCGGCAGGGGCGCGGGGACGAACGTCGTAGGGAGGTGTTGGCCCGCCGTCTGGAGCTGATGCGGGAGATGAACGCGGATCTGGTCCTGCCGCTCACCAGTGGGGACCTGGTCTTGGGCTGGTTGGCCTTGGCGGATGAGCCTGACAGCGATGGATTTTCCGAAGAAGAGGTGGCTCGCCTCGCCCGGGTGGGCTTGAGGGCGGCCGGCACGGTGGAGAACATCCATAGCTTTGATCAGCTTAAGGAGGAGCACCGCCTGACCGCGCTGGGCACGATGGCCGCTGGCCTCGCGCACGAGATCCGCAATCCCCTTGCCGGAATTCGGGGTGCCGCTCAGTTCCTTGAAAGGTCCCGCGAGGGCGCCGACATGGAGATGGTCCGCGTGATCGTGGACGAGACCGATCGGCTGAGCAAAATTGTGGCCCAGTTCCTTGATTATGCCCGGCAGCTAAGGTTGAACCTTGAAAATGTCACGGCAGGCGAGCTGGTGGTGTCGGTCGCGCGTGCGCTTGCCGGTCCTGCGGGCAGCGCTGGCGTGGCTATCCAGGAAGATGTCGCCGCTGACCTGCCGGCGCTTCGCGCCGACGAGGGGAAGATGCGCCAGGTCCTGCTCAACCTGGCGCAGAACGCCATTCAGGCCATGCCGAAGGGCGGGACCCTCACCCTTCGCGCGGGTCGCGCCCGTGTCGGTGACCCACGTTCACGAATGGTAGAAGGCATCGAGTTTACAGTTGGAGACACCGGGGCGGGCATCGCGCCCGAGGATCTGGACAAGCTGTTCGTTCCTTTTTACACCACCCGTCACGACGGCACCGGGCTCGGGCTCGCCATCAGCCAGCGAATCGTTCAGGCGCATAGCGGGGAGATCGACGTACACAGCGAAGTTGGCGTCGGCACTCGCTTTGTGGTTCGACTTCCGTTCACGCCGGAAGGTTCAGGTTGACCAGCGGGCCCACGTCCACGGATTCGGCGTTCAGGCTGGTAAGGAAGGCACCCACCGATTGGCCGGAGGCCGCGAGTTCCGAGGCCAGCGCCGCGGCGTTCGAGGGAAGCAGGCACAGGAGTCGAACCGAGCTGGCGTAGCAGGGCGCAGCGTGCCGACACAGTTGCTCAATCTGGGCGGGCCCTAAAGCGGGCAGATCGCAAGGAACCAACAAGGCGTCGGGCTGCCCGCGTGCCGCCGCGGCACCAAGCGCTGCGGCCACGCCGTGCAGAGGGTGGCGGGGCCCCTCGGCCTCGACCAGCGTCGCGAGCCCCCCCGGCCGCACATACCGGGCCACCACCGTGACTTCGAGTCCCGCTTGAGCGCAGACCCTCGCAGTCCGACCCAGCAGCGTCTCCTCGCCGAGCGGATGCAGGGCCTTGTCGGAGCCAAA
>CAMBIK010000089.1 GCA_945867435.1 Klebsiella pneumoniae | reverse complement strand
GCGGAAGCGGCCGAGCGTCGGGAGTCCGAGCGTCGGGAGTCCGAGTTGGTCGCGGCGGCGGCGAAGTTGGCCGCGGAAACGGCGGAAGCGGCCGAGCGTCGGGAGTCCGAGCGTCGGGAGTCCGAGTTGGTCGCGGCGGCGGCGAAGTTGGCCGCAGACCAGGTTGCAGAGTCGGAGAGGTCGGCCGCCGAGAAGGCCGAAGCGGCCGAGCGTCGCGAGGCGGAGCGGGTGGCTGCGGAAGCCGAGGCGGCCGAGCGGAAGGAGTCCGAGCGCCGCGAGGCGGCGGTGGCGAGTGCCGCGGTGGAAGCGGCGGCTGAGTCGGAGCGATTGGCGGCGGTGGAAGTGGCCGAGCTTCGGGCTTCCGAGCATCGGGCCGCGGTGTCGGCAGCCGAGACCGAGCGATTGGAGGCAGCGGAGCGGGGAGCGGTGGCTGCGGCCCAGACGTTGGCGGAGAAGCAGGCGGCCGCTGCAGAGCGGAGCGAGGCGGTGCGCGTCGCGGCCGCCGCGCGCCGTGTGGCGGCTTCGGCCCCGGCGGCGACCGCGGTCGACACGTTGGCCTCGGATCCGGTGCCTTCCTCCGACTCCGAACCGTGGCAGGGCACCTCGGATGCGCCGGGGGAAGACGGAGGCTCCGCCCGCTGGGAAGGGACCGGCGGCGTGCGGGGCGATCCGTCCCGGATGAACGAGAAAGGGCCGGGGAAGTGGACCCTTCAGGGGCGTTCCCGGGAGGAGCTCGCGGAGCAGTTGCCGCCCGGCGAATCGCGCCCCCTCGACCTTTCTCCCCAACCGGCGCGGCCGGTGGGGCTGTATGTGGTCCTCGCTTCTGTGGCTGCGGGCGTGTTGGCCTGGGCGGTCCTGTAACGACGAGCCATCAGAAGGTTCTCCTTCCCTTCTCCCTCCGGCAGAAGGTGGCGCGCCTCGGGCCGGATGAGGGGGTTCTTGCGAGCCGACATCGACTGAAGCAAGCGGATAGCGTTGCGTCGGAGGCACGCCCCATGCAACGCAGGTGGACTTCTTCCGGCCCCACCGCCGGACTCGCGGCCCTCATTCTCACCGCCGGGTGCGAATCCGCTCCGCCTGTGGGCGCATCCGAGGGCGACAGCGGTTCTGCCCCTCCCTCCGCCTTTGCCGGCATAGAAAGCGTCACATGGGATGGGATGTCTGGCCTGGATGTGGACTGGGGCACCGCGACGGGCGGCGAGGATTCGACCTTCACGCTGACCGTGGCTCAGGGAGAACTCGGCAACGAAATCGTCGGCATCACCGACACCCACGCATTCGTCGATGGCCTGGCAGATGGCGAATACTTGCTGACCGTCACCACGACTGGCCCGGATGGGGAGGTGCTGGGAGCGCAACGAAGTCTCCATCAGCTCGTTGGCCTGAACCGCCTCGTTTATCGTGGTGAAGTCAAGACTTCGGGCGGCGCGCGTGCCGTGGCCGGAGTGGGCGATGTGGTGGTGGTCGGCGGGGGGATGAGGGAAGGGGTCGTGACCTTGGTGGACCTGTCCGACCCGCGCGAGCCCCGCGTGCTCTCCGAGATCGCAGGCCTCGGCGAGGTGTCGGATGTGGACCTCTCCGGCGGTCTCCTCGCCGTTGCGCAGGACACGATCCTGAACCCGGACGAAACGGCCTCGGTAGAACTCTACGACGCGACCGACCTCGAGAATCCGACTCTTGTTGGGACTATCTCCGCAGCGGAAGATGCAGCCCATACCCTGAACCTGGCCGGGGATTCGCTGTTCATCGCTAGCACCCAGCGTGGGGCCGTGGCCGTGTACGACGTGTCGAACCCCGGCACCCCGTTGCGACTCGCGGCCATCACGCCGCCGCCTCCCGCGGCCGTACACGACCAGACCGTGGTGGGGACCACCCTCTACACGGCCTACGGGTCGGGAGTGGCTGCGTTCGATGTCACGGCTCCGGCCGCCGCCGTGCTTCTGGGCGCGACCCTGGCCACTTGGGAGAATCCGTTTTTGCACAACGTGTGGCCCACCGCAGATGGAACGGTCCTGGCGGTGAGCGAAGAGGCCGTTGGCGGCTCCCTTCATGTGTACGCCGTCAGCGATTCGGGGGCGATTGCGTGGCGATCGACCGTTCAGGTCAGCCCTCAGAGCTCGATCCACAACGCGGTCGTGAGGGAAACCTACGCGTTCTGCGCTTGGTATGTCGATGGATTGCGGGTGTACGACCTGTCGGATCCCACCGAACCGCTGCTGGTCGGGTGGTACGACACCTGGGCTGGCAACGAAGACGTGGAGCAGCGTTCCGATGGTAGCCAGTGGCCCAATGTGAATGGAGCGACCCACGTTTTCCCCTTCGGGACTCACGTCGCCGTGTCCGATGCGGCGCGGGGCGTGATTGCGTTCGACTTCTTCCCTGTCACCCGGACCTGGGGCGACGGGTGGGTGGACTGAGCGGTCCTCGAAGTCGTGGTGGGCGGGTGCGTCACGGGCCGCCCATGAGTATCGCCCTCTTTTTGCCTGCGCGCGTCGTGAACCCCGGGGCGACGGAGGTGTGCGAGAACGCTCTGGACGACGATTGCGATGGGGGTCGGGAATTTGCGGACCGACGAGTCGTCGACGAGTCGGTCATTGTCGGCGGCCGATGCCAAGTTTGCGGGGGAAGCGGAAGGCAGCGCGGCCGGCTTTAGCCTGTCCGCGGCCGGAGACGTCGATGCGGACGGGTACGGGGACATCCTGGTGGGAGCGTCTGGCAAGGATGGCGACCGGCCCGAAAACGGTTCTGCTTACCTGATCCTCGGCATCGGGCTCTGACCTGCACACCCTGTCGAGCCGCAACCGGAAATGCGGTGTACGACCTTCACCTAGCCGCGCTCGCCGTCGAGCGTGGGCGCGTTACGGGGACCCGAGTCCCACCGCCCATGACCCCGGTCTCCGTTCACTACCGCATCACCCGCGTCGTCGGGGAAGGAGCCTTCGGCAGCGTCTACGAGGGCGAACGCGTCGGGGAGGGGCTCTCCCGTCGTGTTGCGCTCAAGTTGCTCCACGCGACCCATCTGGGGCGTAGCGGCGTGGAGACCCGCTTGCGCGACGAAGCCCGGATGCTCGCGTTGATCCAGCACCGTGCCATCGTGCGGGTGGACGACCTCATCAAGGTCGACGATGCCTGGTGCGTCGTGATGGAGTTTGTCGACGGGGCGGACCTGCGCCATCTCCTGGAGCACGGACCCGTGCCCCCGCGGGCGGCGGTCCAGATCGCCGAGGAAGTCGCCAGCGCGCTGCACGCCGCGTACGGACAGACCGGCCCCGAAGGCAACCCGCTGCGTCTGGTCCACCGTGACATCAAGCCTGAAAACGTGCGTCTCACGCCCCGAGGCGAGGTCAAGCTCCTGGACTTTGGGATTGCCCGTGCCGAGTTCAGCGCGCGCGAAGCGGCGACCCAGGTCGCCGGGATGGGGACCGTGGTGTACATGTCGGCCGAACGCTTTCGCGGCGAAGACACCCACGCTGGAGATGTTTACGCCCTGGGCGTCACCTTGTTCGAGCTGTTGACGGGCGTGCCGCCCGGGTTGAGCGCGGCCGACGCTGACCGCCGTCCGCCCGGTCGTACCCTTCGCTCGCAGTGGTCGTGGTTGGGCGAGATCGACGCCGACCTGCTCGCGCTGGTCAAGAGCATGCTGTCGGACGAGCCAGAAGATCGCCCAACCGGCAGGGAATGCGCCCGCGCCCTCGCGGACCTTCGGTCGCGCCTTCCGGGCGACCTTTTGGAGGACTGGGCCGAGTCCACCCTGGGCGCTAACGCCTTGCGCCCCATCTCCACCGTGTCACGCGCGGCACGGGCGGCCTCGACGCTGGCTGCACTGGATGGCGTCGCCCCGCAGGATCGTGGCTGTATTCTCAAGGTCGGGCAGACCCTTCGGGCGGCGGCGTTGGCGCCGCTCGAAGGTCCTCAGGGGCTGGGCCGGAAGCTCGCGGCTGGAGCGGCTGCGCTTGCAGTGGCCGCCGTGGTGGCCGGCGGAGTCGTCTGGGGCATGAGCGAATTCACGGCCCCGAACGGGGCTGAGCCTCGCGCCCGTGAGGCCTCCGCGGTCGCCGCGGTGCCGCGGCCCCTTTCGGTACCCGCTGCCACGCCACCCGCAGGTGCAGCGCCGGCGATCGCCGTGGTGTTGCCGCTTGTTCTCGCGGACCCACAGGTTGCCGTGCCGCCGCCGCCTCCTCCCACAAAGCCGACTGTGGCCATGACGCCACCCCCCCCCCGTACCGCGACTCCCACCGCTCCCGCTCCCTCCCCCCCCGCCGCAGCGCCGGCTCTCGCCCCTTCCACGGGCGAACTCACGGTGTCCGGCGCGGACCAGGTACGGCTTTCTGGTTCTGGGGGCTCGACCCGCCCCGGCGAAGTCGATCCGGGAACGTACTCGGCCACGGTCACCTTCCCCGATGGCACTGAAGTGACCGTTACAGGTGTGCGTGTCGAAGCCGGGCGTACCACCCACTTACGATGCGATGGCATCTTCGTGACGTGTGCGGTGTCCGGGCCTCGGTGACCGGGCCGAACATCATCGCTATCGCCGTGCTTGTGGTCGGGACCGCGGCGATTGCTGTGCCCCTGCTGCTTCGTCTGGTTCCCCCCGCGCCTGTAAGGCAGCTTGAGGCGTGGGCTGGATCACGCGGGTGGCGAACACGCGGGGATGGCCGAAGGACCGCCTTGGAGATCGTGGGTACGCATGCCGGCCGCCTGTTCACCGTCGGCTACCAGGGCGGGCTACCCGACGTGCTTCTCGTGGCCATCGACTGTGATGTGGATGGAGAAGCCGCCTTTCCCGGCAACGTTCAGCTGAGCGATGCCGCGCTGGTCAGCCGCTGGATTCACCCCACCGCAGAGCACATCGCCAGTATCGAGCATCTTCTTGATACGATGGTCCGCCTCGCGCTGGACGTGGAGGCCACCCGAGCGCCTGCGGTTGAGGAGTGTTAGCCCGTGACGATGAAAGGGAGCGTGCAACGCGGTAGCCACCACGACGCTCCCGACGTCGAGGTGTTGCTGATGCCCGCAGACTCGCCGTTTGCGGGGTTGGTGGCCAAGGTCGCCGCGGAGTTTGGCGGGAAGATGATCCGGCCCGACCTGGTCGTCTCGTCCGAGAACGCCGTGCGCCTGATGATCATCGATCTCACCCGCGTCGCGATGCCGGCTCGCATCCCGGAGCGATGCATCGTCATCTCCGACGCGACCGATCTCGATGCATGGGAGGTGATTGCCCCTGTCGATCTTGAAAGTCGTCTTTCGCGAACGATGGGCCAGCTTCTGGTCGAACTTTTGCGCCGGCAGGTCGCCGGCGAACGGGAAACGGTTCAAGTCCTCAACGCCCTGGGGCACCAGCTCTCGGCGATCACCGACCGTACCCGATTGCTCGACGAGCTCCTCACGCACAGCCGCCGGGTGCTGCGCGCCGACGGGGGCAGCATCTACCTGGTCGAGGAACCCCAGGAGGCGACCGACACCGAAGGCGTCGAGCGACATCGAATCCTTCGGTTCGCCGCTGGTCAGAACGACACGGTCCCGTTTTTCCCGTCCAGTCCTACGGTCCCGGTCGATGAGTCCAGTCTGGTCGGCTTCGTCACCGTCACCGCCGCGCCGCTGAACATCGATGATGCCCGTACGCTGACCGACCAGGTGCCGTACCGCCCCCGCGAAACGTTCGACAAGACCACTGGGTACGAAACCCGCTCCATGCTGGTCGTGCCCATGCAGGACCGGGATGGGCGCGTGATCGGCGTGCTCCTGTTCGTGAACCACAAGCCCGTGGCCGACGTCTCGCTGTCGAACTTCAGCAGTGTCACTCCCTTTTCCGCTCGGCACGTCTCGCTGGCACGCTCGGTGGCCTCGCAAGCGGCGGTGGCGTTGGAGAACCATCGGCTTTATCGCGAAATCGCGGTCTTGTTCGAAGGCTTTGTGAAGGCGGCGGTCACGGCGATCGAGTCTCGGGACAAGACCACCGCTGGCCACAGCGAACGCGTCGCTCAGCTGACCAGTCTGTTGGCGCGCGAAGTTACCGACTCGCAAGAAGCTCCGTTCGTCGAGGTGAAGTTCTCCTCGCGTGCGTTGACCGAGCTGCACTACGCAGCGCTGCTGCACGATTTTGGGAAGGTCGGTGTGCGGGAGGAAGTGCTGCTCAAGGCGCATCGGCTCTACCCGTGGGAATTGGCCCAGATCGAACAACGCTTCCGAATTGCCGCGGTAAACGCCCATCTTGACGCCATCCATGCGAACGACGCACCCGGGATGCTCCCCGGTCGACTGGCGCAGCTCGACCGAGATTTGAGCGTCGTGCAGCGGCTGAACCGGATGGACCGCGTTGGCGAGCCGGAGGCGGCCGCGATCCAGGCGGTGGCCAAGCGCTGGAAGCTCAGCGAAACGGAGCCCTTGTTGCACCAACGAGAGGTGAGCCGGCTGTGCATTCCGGCGGGCACCCTCGACCCCCAGGAACGAAAGGAGGCCGAGCAACATGTGGAATACACCCACCAGTTCCTCAAGGCCATTCCTTGGACGCGAGAGCTCCGCAACGTGGCCACGATAGCCTATTCTCACCATGAGAAGATGAACGGGACAGGCTACCCTCGGGGCCTCCGCGGCGATGACATCCCCTACGGTGCCCGAATCATGACCGTGGCCGACATCTTCGATGCCCTCACGGCGTCGGATCGGCCGTACAAGGGTCAGATGTCTCCCGAAAAGTCCATCCAGATCCTGCGAGCGGAAGCCTCCTCGGGTCGGGTCATGACCGAGGTGGTCGAGCTCCTCGCCGCCCGCCGACTGTGGACCCAGATGGTCGCCGCCAAAGACTAGTATTGAGGATTTCTACCTATGAATCGCGTGTTCGACTCGCTTCTCGACGCCATCGGCGACACGCCCTGCGTGCGGCTGAACCGCCTCACGGTGGGGATGGCCGGAACGCTGTACGCCAAGGTGGAATCCTTGAACCCCGCCGGCTCCGCGAAGGACCGGATGGCGCTCCGGATCGTGAACGACCTTGAAGCGGGTGGGGGCTTGAAGCCGGGCGGCACCCTGGTGGAAGCGACCGGCGCAAGTCCAAGCGCGGGTCTGGCGATGATCGCGGCGATTCGGGGCTACAAGGCCATCTTTGTGATGCCCGACCGGCATCCGGAGGAGAAGCGAGCGGCGCTCCGGGCCTACGGGGCCAGGGTGGTGATCACCCCGACCGACGTCGAGTTGGAAGACCCGCAGAGCTACATGAGCGTTGCCAAGCGGATCGTCGAAGATACGGCCGGCGCGGTACTTTGCGACCCGTACCGCAACCCCAGCAACGCCCTCGGTCACTACCAAAGCACCGGCCCCGAGATCTGGAAGCAGTTCGAAGGCAAGATCGATGTGCTGTTCTGCGGGCTGGGCACGGGGGGTACCATCTCGGGTGCGGCCCGCTACCTGAAGGAGAAGAATCCGAAGTTCAAGGTGGTCGGAGTCGATCCTGTCGGCAGCTTGTACTACGACTATTTCCACACGGGCCAGCTCACGAAGCCCTACGCCTACAAGCTCGATGGGATCGGGGAGGCGTTCCTGCCCGCCACGATGGATTTTTCCTGGGTCGACGACGTGGTGCGTGTGAACGACAAGGAGAGCTTTGTGGCGGCACGCCGGCTGGCGCGCGAAGAAGGCGTCTTTGCGAGCGCGTCAAGCGGCGCGGCCGTGGCCGGGGCTATCAAGTGGATGCGTCAGAACGCCACGGCTGACACGCGCGCCGTGGTGGTCCTGCCGGATGGCGGCGCACGAGATCTCTCGAAGGCCTTCAACGACAACTGGATGCGCGAACACGGCTTCCTCGAAGCCGAGATGAGCCTCGGGCGCGTGCGTGAGCTCGTCGAAAACAAGGGTGCTGCGCGGGATCTCATCGTGGCCTCCCCGCGCCAACGAGTGGCCGAGGTGATCGGCCTGATGAAGATCCACGGCGTGTCCCAGGTGCCGGTGGTGCACGATGGGAAGGTCGTCGGTGTGCTGCATGAGTCCCGCCTCCTCGAACGCGCGCTGGATACGGCGGTGAGCCAACGCGGCAGCGGTGACGTGGGCGAGCTGGCCGAGGCCAACTTCTGCACGGTCGATGCCGACACCGACGTTGGTGTGCTCACCGAGCTCTTCAAACGGGCGAAAGTGGCGTTCCTCATCGGTCCCGACGGCCGCCCGTTGGACATCATCACCCGCATCGATCTCATCGACTACATCTCCAACGTGACCCACGCAGCCCGGGAACGCCCATGACCACCGACAAGCTTGGCTTCGACACACTCGCCGTTCACGCCGGCCAATCTCCGGACCCGACAACGGGCGCGGTGATGACCCCGATCTACCAGGTTTCGACGTACGCTCAGGATGGCGTCGGCGGGCACAAGGGCTACGAGTACAGCCGTACCGACAACCCCACCCGCACGGCACTCCAAGCCTGTCTCGCCGCCTTGGAAGGGGCAAACTACGGTTTGTCCTTCGCCTCCGGCCTGGCCGCCACCGACGTGATCCTGCGCGCGCTGGTGCGTCCCGATGATCTGGTGATCTGCGGCGACGACGTGTACGGCGGCACCTACCGTTTGTTCGACAAGGTGCTGCGCCTCTGGGGAGTCTCCTTCCGCTACGCCGACTTCTCCACGGCCGATGCCGCGCAGTCCATCCCGGCCACCACGAAGCTGGTGTGGCTGGAAACGCCGACAAACCCGCTCCTCAAGGTCTCCGACATCCGGGCCGTGGCCGCCCGATGCAAGGCCGTGGGCGCGATTCTGGTCGTCGACAACACCTTCGCAACCCCCTATTTCCAGCGTCCGCTGGAGCTCGGGGCCGATGTGGTCATCCACAGCACCACCAAGTACATCAACGGCCACAGCGATGTGGTGGGCGGCTTCGTCGCAGTCAACGACGAAGCGCTCTACACGCGCCTGAAGTTCCTCCAGAACGCGGCCGGCGCGGTGCCCGGACCCCAGGATGTGTGGCTCACGCTTCGGGGCGTCAAAACCCTCGGCGTTCGCATGGATCGCCACCAGTTCAATGCCGAGCGCATCCTCGCCTGGCTGCGCGCCCACCCCGACGTGGAACGCGTGTACCACCCCTTCGACAACCCGGTCGCCCGCGAACAGATGTCCGGTTTCGGCGGGATGATCGCCTTCGAACTCAAGGGAGACATCGAACGCGCCCGGCGCTTCGTGGCGGCGACCAAGCTGTTCACCCTCGCGGAGAGCCTCGGCGGGGTCGAGAGCCTGATCGAGACGCCCGCGTTGATGACTCACGCCAGCATCGAGCCGGCAAAGCGCAAGGAAGCGGGCATCGAGGATGGCTTGATCCGCCTCAGCGTGGGGATCGAATCTGTCGACGACCTCATCGCAGATCTGGCCCAGGCGTTTCGGGCCTGATGGACGTTCTTTTCCTCTCCCCGTCCTACCCGCCGGAGATGAACCAGTTCAGCCTTGCGCTCGCGGCGGCGGGGGCGCGGGTGCATGGCGTCGGCGACACGCCGGCTCACGAGCTGCCTATTGCGGTGCGGGAGGCCCTGGCCAGCTATCTTCAGGTGCCCGCGATGGGCGATGTGGAGGAGGTCAAACGCCGCATCCTGGCTTGGCTGGGGGGGCGCAGCCCTGACCGGGTGGAGGCGCTGTGGGAGCCCATGCAGATCCTTGCGGCGGAGCTTCGCGAACAGCTTCGGCTGCCGGGCATGCGGGTGGATGCCGTGCATGGGTTTCGGGACAAGCCGCTGATGAGGGCGCGGGTGGAACGTGCGGGCATCCGGGTGCCAAAGACCATCCGCGTGCGTTCCAAGGCGGAAGCACGTGCGGCGCTCGCTTCGGTGGGCTTTCCGGCGATCCTGAAGCCCGTGGATGGGGCGGGGGGGGCGGACACCCACCGCGTGGATGATGAAGAGCAGTTTGAACATGCCCTTACGACCATGGCGCACGTCGCGGAGGCCACGGTCGAGGAGTTCGTTTCCGGGGAGGAGTTCACCTACGAAACGCTCTGCATCGACGGGCGCATCGTGTATGAGAGCGTGTGCAGGTACGATCCTGTCGTGCTGGTCGCCCGGCGCAACGAGTGGATCAGCCCGATCATCCAATCGCTCCGAGACGTGAACGACCCGGCGATCGCCCAAGGCGTGGCCATGGGTCGCGCCGCCCTAGCGGCGCTCGGCATGGGCACGGGCATCACGCACATGGAATGGTTCCGAAAGCCAGATGGAACAGCCATCTTCGGGGAGATCGCGTGCCGGCCGCCGGGAGCGAACATGGTCGACTTGATGAACTTCTCCGACGACCAGGATCTGTACCGTGACTGGGCCGCGGCGATCCTGCATGGCGCGATTCCGCCCCGCCCACCCCGCCCGTGGTCGGCGGCCGTGATCTTCAAGCGCGCCGAGGGGCGGGGACGCATCCGTGACATCGTTGGTCTGGATCGGTTCATTGCCGCCCACGGTGCCTACATCGCGAGGATCGATCTGCTCCCGATCGGCACCCCGCGTCGCGATTGGACCCAGACTTTCCTCGCCGACGGCAACGTGGTTGTGCGGCATCCAAGCGATGAGGCCACGCTTCGGCTGGCGCGCGAGGCTGCTGCAAACATTCGAATGTACGCGGAATAGGCTAAGCCTCGGGGTGCCCCGGCTCAGCCTCACCCGCGACGATCAAGTCCTGTACGTTTCGACGATTGGGGCGTAGGGTGGCAGCGAAGGAATTTGCCCTGATGGTGCGTGTCGTTCCGCTTCTGATCGCTGCGTGCGCCGTACCTGGCGCGGACTCGGCAAGCCATGCCGAAGCGCGCGGCCCCGGCGCCACCGAGTGGGAATGGAGCGATCCCGACGGAACCCCTACCTTTGACGCCGCGGTATTCGCAGCCGACCTGCAGACTGTCATCGATGCGCTGCCCGCCTATCGTCCTGAACCGCTGCTGGCTTCCTACGCCGCCGCGCGGGACCTTGGCGACGACAACTGTCCCGCCGAGGATTCGCTCGTGACCGGCGGAGTGACCAACACCTGGTGGTACGGCGTCTGCGTGTCGCGGCAGCGGGTCCACTTCAACGGGGTCATGACCGCCTGGGGTTGGGAGGGCGTGGATGTCCGGGACTACGCGGTCACCGACCTCGACGGCCTGGCCCCCGAAGGCTTCGACTGGTGGGGTCATGGCTTTGAGGGCCGCATCGACATCTACGACGAGGCGGCCACGGCCGACTTCAGCGGTTCGTGCGAGGCCGTCACTGCGACCGGCCAGGCAAGCGACGGGCGCTTGTTGAACTTCGACTACGTCCGCGGCCCCGCCGCCTGGACCGGTCCAGAGGCCGCCGGCTCCTGGTTGGAGGCCACTACGGTCCGCGCGGCGGTTGCCTTGTGGGCCGACTCCGAACCGAGCGGGCAGGGGTGGACGCTCCACGTGAACGCCGATCAGAGCGGCTTGGGGGAGCGGTACCGGTCCGCCACGCTCCACTACGACATGCGGCTCACGGCCGACCGCCTTGGTTGCATCGCCGTGCAGGGCTTCATGCTCGTTCGCGATTCCAGCACGGCGCTGTGGTCGGAAGCGAGGGTCGACCAGGGGGAGTCCGGCGCTTGCTCCGCATGCGCCGAGTTTGAAGGCGAGACCATTTGCAGCGACCTTTCGCCGCTCATCGCCGAGGCCAACGCACGATGGTGGTGATGCTGCTCATCGCGTGCGCGGAGGGGCCGGATACGGCGCAAGTTGAGGTTGCGCCTGCCGAGATCACTGCCCTTGACTGGCTCAACCGTGCTAGCGTGGATGTGCGCGCCCGTCGCCCCTCCGAGGCCGAGATCGCCCTGGTGGAGGCCGATCCCGAGGCGCTCCCCGGCCTGCTGGATGACTTCGTGGCCGATCCCGCCTTCGCCCTTCGCCTGTTGACCGTCTACAACGAAGTGCTCCGCACCAAGACAGACCAGTACCTGGTGAGCCTCGACAACAGCGTGCAGTTCCTCGACGAGGACTACAACCTCGCTTTCCGACACGCCGTGGGGGAGGAACCCGAGCGTATCATCTGGTACATTGCCGAGAACGACCTTCCTTGGACCGATGTGGTGCTCGCCGACTACACGGTGGCCAACGACATCATGTTCGAACACCTGCCTCTGTCTGACCTCGACGGCGGGGAGGGCTGGCGGCGCGCTCGCTACGTGGACGATCGCCCTGTGGGCGGGGTGCTGGTCACCAACGGGATGTGGTGGCGGTACACGTCTACGTTCGAGAACGCCAACCGCGGCCGGGCACAGGCGGTGGCGCGGTCGTTTTTGTGTGACGACCGCTTCGAGGCTGCGGTGAGCTTCCAGGGGGCCACCGAGTCGCTGGACGAGCGCACTAGCACCGACCCCACCTGCGTGAGCTGCCATGCCTCGCTCGACCCGCTCGCTGCCTACTTCTGGGGCTTCATGCTTCGCAACCAGGAGGCCTGGCTGGAAGCGATCCAGTACAACGCCGCTTTCGAGTCCGGTTGGGTGTCGGAAACGGGCGTGGGTCCTGGCTACTACGGTGCCGCCGGAACCTCGCTGGCGGGGCTCGGCGACCAGATCGCGGCTGATCCGCGCTTTGTGAACTGTGCGGTCGAGACAGGGATGCGGGCCTTTGTCGGGGACACCTTCCGGATGGAGTCTGCGGCCGAGTTCTCCTCGCATCGTGAAGCCTTCCTGGCGGGCGGGCTCACGCTGCGGGCGCTCTATCGCTCGTTACTGGACAATCCCCGCTACCGGCAGGCCGAGCGGGACGACGAGCCGGTCACGGCCCCGCGGTTGATGCGTGTGGACCAGCGCGCGGGCACCATCCAGGCGCTCACGGGCTTCGAGTGGACCTGGGGCGGCAACGCGATGCTCGACGTGGACGAGGGTGGGGTGCGGGTGTTGGCCGGCGGCGTGGATGGGCTCATCGCCACCGAACCCAGCGTGGAGCCTTCGACTACCACCGTGCTCGTGCAGGAACGCTTGGCCGAGGCCGCCGCACAGTACGCAGTGGCAACGGAAGGGCCGATCGGGGCGAGCGAACGCACCCTGTTCCGAGAGATCGATCTGTACGATGCCGCGCCCACCGACGACGCCCTGGCCACCCAGATCACGGCGCTGCTGTTGCGCGCCCATGGCCGCCGCCACGCCCCGGGAGACGACGAGGTGCAGTCGCTCGTGGAGCTTTGGCACACGCTCGCTGCCGCCGGAGGCTCCCCGAACGAAGCCTGGGAAGATGTGCTGTCGGGCATCTTCCGCCACCCCGACTTCGTGACGTACTGATGCGCCTCTCCCGACGCAACCTGCTCCTCGGCGGCGGTGCCGCCTCGCTCGTCCTGCCGCGCCTCGCCCGTGCGTCGGTCGGTTCGGACGAGCGCAGGTTCATCTTCGTCCAGGCCCTCGGCGGCTGGGACGTGACCCAGGTATTCGCCCCGGTTTTCGGCTCGGTGGGCGTTGACCATCAGATCGGCTGCGAGCCCGCCAGCCTCGGAGACCTGGCTTGGGTCGCCCACGCGGAGCGCCCGAACGTGGACCGCTTCTTCGAGCGCTGGGGGAGCCAGACGGCGCTGGTGAACGGGGTGAACATCGCCTCCATCGCGCACCCGAGCGCACTGCGGCTTTCGCTCACCAGTAGCCTCGACGCGGCGCAGGCCGACTGGGCCACCCGCATCGGCGCCTTCTCGACCTCCGACCCGGTGATCCCGCACTTCGTCGTCGGCGGCAGCTACTTTGCAGGCCGCTACGGGGTCCATGTGGGCCGCGGCGGCACCAGCGGCCAGTTGCAGGCGCTTGCGAGCGGCGAGCTGCTCGCCAAGTCGGACATCGCCGTGGCGGCGCCGAGCGCGGCGCGGGCGGCGGCGGTGGATGCCTGGTTGGCGGGGGCGGCGGACCGGGCTGCGGAACGGGCATCTGGCGCCGAGAGCCAGCGCGTGGCGGCGGCGTGGCAGCGTGCCGTGGAGCGTTCGGAGCGGCTAAAGGGCATGGCCGACCTCCTTGACTTTTCGGGTGGCCCCACGCTCGACGAGCAGCTGGATGTGGCGATCATGGCGCTGGAACAGAAAGTGGCGCGGTGCGTCACCGTGGCCCACCCCGCGAGAGACTCGCTGATGGACTACGATAGCCACGCCGTGAATGACCAGTTCCAGTCCCCGCTGTTCGACTCCCTGTTTCGCTCGCTCGATGGGCTGATGGATCGCCTCGCATTGGCCGCCTCGCCCTCGGGTGCCTCGCTGGCGGAAGAAACCGTCGTGGTGGTGCTCTCCGAGATGGCGCGGAGCCCGACCTACAACGGTTCCAATGGCCGCGACCATTGGCCATGCACCAGCGTGATGATCGTCGGCTCTGGAGTGGCGGGCGGGCGGGTTTTCGGCGGGTGGGACTCCTCGATGTACGGCCAACAGGTCGATCTGGCGACTGGCGATGCCACTGAGGGCGGCACATGGTTGGGTCCCGAGCACATCGGTGCCACGCTGCTGGCACTGGCGGATGTGGACCCGGCGGACACCGGGCTCACTGTCGGCCCCATCGGTG
>CAMBIK010000088.1 GCA_945867435.1 Klebsiella pneumoniae | reverse complement strand
TGCGGTCTTCTTCGGCGATACACAAGATATCCGCGAGCGCCGCGCCGATTTCCAGTGCGGCGCGAAGCGGCGGCCGCTGGCGGTCCAGCAAGGCTTCGAGGGCGGTGCCCGGAGCTTGCCCCTCGCGGGCCAGCACCTGCCCGAGATCGCCAGCCTCCCGAGTGTAGTGAAATGCAGGCATTCGCGACGCTGCGTAACCGGTCAGTACGCCCATAGCCGGCAGATCTCGGCCACTGTGGCCAGCCATCGCCCGCGCGTGGCGAACGATATGCAACGCACCGGCGCTTCGTGCGCGCTGATCCGTGCCGGGTGTCCCCTGAGCGCTGGCGGCCCGCGCATGTCGGAGAGCGCTACGAGGCCCGTTTGCGTGCCCAGCGCGACCGTATGCCCGTCGGGGGCCAGCGCGGCGCACGAGCTGTCCAACAGGCGCACGCTCAGCGGGGGGCCGCCGCTCCAGAGGGTTGCGCCGCCTACCGCTACGCCCATGACGTGGCCGCCGGGCGTAAAGCGAAGCTGGTGCCCCGTGGCTTCGCCTTCCGGAAGCGGCGTTCCCAGCGCCCCGACGTGGATACCCGACTGGAGACTGCGGGCAAGGCGCAGGTCGCCGTCGTCGGTGACGCCGAGGGCGGTGCCTTCCTGCACCGCCACATCGCGCACGCAGGCGCCCTCCGCGAACAGGCGCACGCGGCGACCCGCGGGCGAATCCCCGATCACGGCGATGCCTTCGGCGCAGAAGCGCAGACCCGAATCCCCGCTAAGCCCGGATTGGAACTGCTGACTGGGCGTGCTTTCGCCCAGGCACCAGATGTCGACGGCGCCATCGGCGGAGAGGAGCCCCACGCGATCCCCGCTCGTCGTGATCTGAACAGGATCGGGGGCCGCCACGAACAGGGCTCTCGAACCAAAGGATGGCTCCACGGAACTGACGGTGCCGTCGGCCGAGGCCACCAAGAGCACCTCGCGCCCTGCGCACCACTTGAGCGCGCGCGGCGCGGGTATCGGCACCGCCAGCACCGGCTCCAGCGCCATCTTGGCGTGGAGAAAGTGCGGCGACCGTTCGTTCATGTGGCGGTGCCGCGCCGGTCGGCCACGATGGCCGCCACCTCGTGGTCGCTGACCGGAATCGGATACTTTCCGTCAAAACAGGCCATGCACGCCGGTGTTTTTGCGGTGGCGCGCAGCCCCTCCACGCTGAGGAATGTCACGCTGTCGACCCCGAAGGTGCGAGCCCATTCTGCGGGCGGGACGCGTGCCGCCACAAGTTCGTCGCGGGAAGGCATGTCGATCCCGTAAAAGCACGGGTTCATCACCGGCGGGGAGAAGATCGCGAGGTGCACCTCGGCCGGCTTCACGGAGCGCACGAGCTCGGCCAGACGCTTCACCGTGGTTCCGCGCACCACGCTGTCGTCCACCAAGATGACTCTTTTTCCCTCCATGATCTCGGGGATGGGGTTGAGCTTCAGGCGTAGCGCGGACTGACGAGCCTGCTGGTCGGGCATGATGAAGGTGCGGCCGCTGTACCGGTTCTTGATGAACCCTTCGCGAAAGGGGAGTCCCAGCGTTTCGGCCATTGCCTGCGCGGCCGGCCGCGACGTATCGGGCACGGGTACGACCACATCGGCCTCGATGCCGCGCTTGCGCCACTCTTCGCCCAGGCGCAGGCCGAGGTCCCAGCGCACCTGGAACACCCGCCCGTCTTCCATTTTGCTGTCGGGGCGAGCGAAGTAGATACGCTCGAACAAGCAGCGATGCGGCTGAGCGGTGCGCACCGTTTCGATGCGGGGAGCTTCGCCTGGGCAAAGCAACATCACCGAGCCAGGCGGGATCTCGCCGCACATGTCGAAGCCCAGCGCGTCCAGGGCAACGGACTCCGAAGCGACGCACCACGCGCCGTCGGCGTTGCGGCCGTAAACGCCTGGGCGAACGCCGAAGGGGTCCCGGAAGGCCACCAGGGTGTCCTTTCCTTCCAGTTCCACGATGGCGGCGCAGGTGTACGCGCCGCGAACCTGGTCAAATACATCGCAGACCGCATCTTTCACATGTTCCATCCCGCCGCCGCCGCGCAGGCCTTCGGCGAACACGAGCATGATGGGTTCGACATCGCATTGGGACTGCACGCGCACGCCCCGCCGCGCGAGCCACGCCTCCAGCTGCGGGGCATTGGTCACGTTCCCATTGTGGGCCATCACGACGCCAGGCCGCCGCGTGTAAAAGGGCTGCGCATCCTCCCGAACGCCCGCCCCCACCGTGGGGTAGCGCACATGCCCGATGGCGGCGCGCCCGGGCAGGCCGGCAAGGGCGGCCATGCCGAACACCTGGCTGACCATCCCGAGGTCCTTGAAGAGGTGCACCCGTCCTCGATGGGAGGTGCCGATGCCGCACGCATCCTGCCCGCGATGCTGAAGGGCCTGCAGGGCTTGCGCCGCTGCCGCCGCCGCGTTGTCTACGCCGATGAGTCCTACGAACCCGCACATGGATCAGGCCTCCAGGAGTTTGATAAGAATCTGAGCTTGATACTGCGCATCGTAGTCGGCGCGGTGCTTCAGGCTCAAGTCTTCCGCAGGCAACTGCAGTCGGTCGGCCAGGACTTCCTTGCTGCTGTCGAACCAGTGGAGTCCCAGCTTGCCGGTGGCCAGGGCCTTGGTGTCGAGGGCCTTGTAGCCGTAGGGGTTGGGCAGGTCCTCGGCGGCGTAGCACCACGCGACAAAGGACCAGTCGAAGGGCGCATTATGCCCGACGAAGACCGGCTTGGTGCCGGGCCGGGTGTGGGCGCGTGTCCAGTCGGAGAGGGCGATCAGCGCGGTGCGGCGCGGGGTGCCATCGCGGCGCAGCGCCTCGATGTCGAGCCCGTTCACCCGCATCGCTCCCTCGTCGACCCGAGGGCCCTCTGGCTTGATCTCGACGTAGTAGGTGTCGCCCAACCTGAGCTTCCCAGTGTCGTCCGGGGCAACGGCCACCGCACCCAGCGAGATCATGTCGTACAGCGCGGGCACCGGCCCGGAGCATTCGATGTCGATGCAGAAGTAGGTCGCGCGCGTTTCCGGCATGGGGCTGGCGATATCATGCAACGGGGGAGAGGGCTCGCCGCCATTTCCCCCTACCGCACCATTCCCTCCAGCCTCCAACCTATGGTTTCCGGCCTGCTTCGCTCCGCGCGTACTAACGCGCGGAGCGGGGTGCTCTCCCCCTCCCCTCCGCAGTCACCCACCGCACCGGGACGTTTCATGGACTTGAGAGGCGCGGATCGCGCGATGGGTGACTAAGCGGTTGGGGTGAAGTGGCTGACCACGTTGGCGTTCGTTCTCGGCCTGGGCCCGGCGGCCGTGGCGTTGGCGGCGATGGTCGGCCTCGGGGTGCTGCGGGCGCTGGGGCCCGTGCAGATCGCGCTGGGGGCGGCGGTAATCGTGGTCCTGCCCATCGTGGGGTTGCACGCCGCCCTGGGCCGCAAGGAGTGGTCTGCGGCGGCGGCGGTGTGGCTGTGGCCGATCGGGCTTCTTATGACCTTGCCTGGGTACTTTCCGGGCGAGGTGGCGGGCGCCATCGGCTCGGGTTTTGGGCTCGTCGTGGCCGGATGGGGCCCCGATGCCACCTCGCGAGCCGCCCAATTTGGTCGAGAGCTGCGGGTGCCGCAGGGCGCGGTCGCTCCGCCGCTCGCAGCGTCGCCGCCGCCGCCCTGCACCCCGGCGGCCACGGCGCTCGCCTCCGACCAGGTCGCGCTTCCCTACGAAGGGCAGGGGCACAGCCTCACGGTGCCCATCCAATTCGGAGACACCGAGCTGGCGATGTTGTTCGACACGGGGGCCACGCTCACGACCTTGAACCGGCGCGCCCTGACTCGACTCGGCATCACGGTGCCGAGCGATGCCCCCGAGATCGCCTTCCGCACCGCCAACGGGGAGCGGTCCGCTCGCCTCGTGCTCGTGCCGCGGGTGTGGGTGGGCGGACTCCCGGTCGAGGGGGTCACGGTCGGCGTGTGTGAGCAGTGCGCCGATGAGAGCACGGCCGGTCTCTTGGGGCTCAACGTTTCCGGCCAGTTTTTGGTCACGGTCGATACGGTTCGCAAAGAGGTTGGTTTTCAGGCGCGTGAGGGTCGGCAGGACCGACTCGTGGACGTCGGCCCGTGGCTTAGCGTCAGCGCTACCGCCCGGCTTTGGCCGGATGGGCGGGTGGAAGTGGATGTGAGCGCGGACAATCAAGCCAGCCGCCTCATCGCCAAAGCGGTCGTGGGCATCCACTGCGGAGGCCAGGACTTCGTCGCCACCTTGCTGGACATCGCTCCGCGCGCCAAGGCCACCACCGTCGTGAGGCTGCCGTCCGGAACAGACTGTGATGCCTACAGCGTTACCCTCGACCACGCCTACTGGTAGTCGCGCCCGACTGCTCGTTCAATCGGCGAACCACGCATCCAAGGTGCCGTCTTCGAGCTCGCGGAGCGCGTGCTGCTGGAAGCGCAGGTAGCTTTCCCATTCCGTAGGGTCGCGGCCTGCCTCGCGGCGCCGGCTCACTTCCGTCTGCGCGTACTGAATGCAGCGGGTCACAAAGTCGTGGGCAGCCCGCAGGCGTGCACATGGGGGGCCGATCGGGCCGGGAGTTTGGAAGAGGGTCATGGGCGGACGGCCGCCAGGACATCCCGCAGCGGTCGGAGATTCGCGCTTCCTGTCCGCGCGAATCGGTCGATCAGTCGCTGTCCGGTGCGGGCCAGGTCGAGGATGCGGCTCACGCGGGTGTGGAGGAAGCGGCTCTGGTGCATCGTGCGCGGGTCGGCCCCGCGACCTTCGCTGTCGAGAATGCGGAGCGCGGCTTCAAGCGTTTCGATGGTGCCGGTCACCAGGCGCAGCTCCCGGTCGCGGAAGACGCGGGCGACCAGCATCCAGATGTCCGTTTCGGCCACAAACAGCCGGCGGCGCCCGCCGGGAGCGGGGTGTTTGCGGACAACCCCCCAGTGGAGAAGCTCGTTCAGGGTGGTGCTGACCATCCCTGAGCTGAGCCCCGTGCGGGCCTCGATGGACTCGGCATCCAGCGGGTCGGGGGAGAGGTAGAGCACGGTCCACACGCGCCCCATCGAAGGCTTGAAGTTCCAGAATCCGATAATCTCCCCGATCGCTTCGGCCACCAGGAGCACCGCCCGTTCACGTGCGGCGTGGTCGTCGGGTTCGGAATGCTCGCCTGACGTCACCGGCTGGCCTGCCTTTCACTTTTCAGTTAACACTGAACTTTATGAAGTGAGCCGTGCGGGAGCAATCATTGGACCCGGAACCTCCGCGCGCTATCGATCCTGGCTCGGTCGTGCGCCGCATTGAACCTATGGGACTGGCCCGGCCCCGCGTTGCGTTGGGTGGCCCCGAGGCGGTGTTTGTGCGAGTGGCCCCGCAGCTTCGGGATGGCGAGGCGCGCCTGCGCAGTCTGGTGGGCAGCGAAGTGGATGTGGTCGAGGCCATCGGGCGCTATCTCCTGGAGTCGGGCGGCAAGCGGCTGCGGCCGATGCTCACGGTGCTCGGCGCGGGCGTGGTAGGCTTTCAAGGGGACCTTTCTGGGCTCATGTGCGTGGGTGAGCTGATCCATCTCGGCTCCCTGCTTCACGACGATGTGGTGGATGAGGCCGACGTGCGCCGAGGTCGGGCCGCGGCCCATACGGTCTACGGGAACGCCGCCGTGATTCTCACTGGGGATTTCTGCCTGGCCCGCGCCGTGCTGCTGGCGGCGGAGTCGGGGGGGCATCGGGCCGTTACCGAGCTTGCTCGGGCGGTAACGGCGATGGCCGAAGGGGAGGTGCTACAGCTTCAGCGCGCGGGCAACCTCCACACCACGCTCGCCCAGTACCTGGAGATGGTCGACAAGAAGTCGGCCGCGCTCATCGCCTATTCGGCGGCAGCAGCGGCGTATGCAAGCGGAAACGAGGCGGCGGCGGAGGCCCTTTCCCGGTTTGGACGCGGCGTTGGCGTTGCCTTCCAGATCACCGACGATGTGCTGGATTACGCGCCGGGCACAGGGAAGCGTGCCGGTGCCGACCTGCGTGAACGGAAGCTCACGCTGCCCCTGGTCCACGCGATGCAACGCATTCCCGGTCTCCGCGAACGACTTGAGGCTGCCGCCCCCACCGAGGCCGAACTGCCTGGGTTGGTTGCGAAGATCCGGGCGTCCGGCGCGCTCGAGGCGGCCCTCGCTGAAGCGCGTGGGCGGGTCACCTTGGCGCTGTCTTGCCTCGACGCGCTGCCTGCCGGCCCCGACCGCGACTCGCTCGCGGTCCTCGGTTCCTACCTTGTGGACCGCGCCACATGACGCCCGCGCCCGTCGCAGGGGATGCGGAGCGCGGCCCCGCCGTCCAAGCGATGTTTGCCCGCATCGCCACCGGCTACGACCGCGCGAACGCGCTGATGTCCTTGGGGATCGACCGGGCTTGGCGCCGCATCGCCATCCGGGAGCTAGGCGCAGCGGCGGATGGCGATGTGCTCGACCTGTGCGCCGGCACGATGGACTTCTCGGGGATGTTGCAGGCCCGGTCCCGCTCCCTGACCGCCCTGGACTTCTGCCAGGAGATGCTGGACCGCGGTCGCCACAAGGCCCCCGGCGCCAAAGTGGTCTGCGCTGATGCGCGCGCGATGCCGTTCCCAGAAGCCAGCTTCGACGCGGTCGTGGCGGGTTTTGGCGTGCGGAATGTACCTTTGCCTGAGCGTGCCGTGGCCGAGGCCTTCCGCGTGATGCGGCGCGGGGGCATGTTCGTCGTCGTCGACTTTTTTCGGCCCACCACCTGGTTCGCACGCTTGCTTGCCGGCACCTACAATCGCGTGATGCTGCCGCTGGTGGGCGGCCTGGTGGCGGGAGATGCCGGTGCCTACCGCTACCTGGCCGACAGCATGGCGGCGTGGACCGACCGCGAGGGCTTCCAGGACATGTGTCGCGCCGCTGGGTTTGTCGAGGTGCGTGGTCGCGACCTGTTTCCGCCTGTCGCCAGCATTGTGATCGCGAGGAAGGCATGAAGCGCCTCGTGGTGGGCATCACCGGGGCGTCGGGCGCGCCCTATGCCGCGCGTACCCTCCAGTTCTTGCGACAAGAAACGGACATCGGGGTGAACGTGGTGTTCACCCGCACCGGTCGCGTGGTTTGGAACCACGAGGTCGGCACGGACCCCGAAAGCTACGGGTTTCCCCTCTGGAATCCGGGCGACTTCACCGCGCCCTTCGCCTCGGGTAGCTCGGCGGCGGATGGGATGCTCATCATTCCCTGCTCGGCCGGGTCGGCCGCCCGCATCGCTCACGGCCTCAGCATCGATCTCGTCGGTCGCGCGGCCGACGTGATGTTGAAAGAACGCCGCCCGCTCGTCGTTGTGCTGCGGGAAACACCCCTTTCGGTCATCCACCTGCGCAACCTCACCCAGTTGGCTGAAGCCGGCGCGATCGTGCTTCCCGCCTCGCCCGGATTTTACCACCACCCCACGACCGTTCAGCACCTGGTGGACCATGTGGTGTCGCGTGCGCTGGACCGTTTGGGGATCGACAACGCATTGTTTCGCCGCTGGAGCGGGCTTGGAGAACGCGATGAGGACTGAACTCTCGCCCCTGGCGCGCCGCCGGGTGGATGCAGCCGGGCTCGGTGCCATCCGGGCCAAGCTCGATGCCGGAGAAAGGCTGACCTTCGAAGACGGCGTGGCCCTGTTCACCACTCCGGACCTGGCGGCCCTGGCCTCCCTCGCCAACCGCGAGCGGGAGCGTCGCTTCGGCGACGTGACCTTCTTTAACCGGAACGTGCACGTCAACGCCACCAATGTGTGCGAGGCCACCTGCATTTTCTGCTCGTTCAGCCGATTGAAGACGGGGGATGCGGCCGCCTATACGATGAGCCTGGACGAAGCGGTGGGGCGCGTGAGGTCGCTGCGCAACGAGCTCATCACTGAGGTCCACATCGTGAACGGCCTGAACCCCGACCTGCCCTGGGCGTACTATTTGGACCTGCTCCGCGGCATCAAGGCGGAACGGCCCGACCTGCACATCAAGGCGTTCACGGCGGTGGAAATACACTATTTCGCCGTGAAGTACGGCATGACCTACACGGGGGTGCTGACCGAGCTCATCGCGGCCGGGTTGGGCTCCCTGCCGGGCGGCGGCGCGGAGATCTTCCACCCTCGCGCCCGCAAGAAGCTGTGCGACGACAAGGTGGATGCCGAAGGCTGGCTGGAGGTGCATCGCGTGGCGCACCGCCTCGGCCTGCGCAGCAACTGCACGATGCTGTTCGGCAGCATCGAAACCCTCGAAGAACGCGTGGATCACATGCTGCGCCTGCGCACGCTGCAGGACGAAACGGGCGGGTTCCAGACCTTCATCCCGCTGCGCTTCCACCACGAAAATAACCGCCTGGAACGCCTGCGCGAACCCACGGCTTTCGATTCCTTGCGCACCTACGCCGTGTCCCGGCTCCTGTTGGACAACATCGACCACATCAAGGCCTACTGGATCATGCTGGGGGTCGAACTGGCTCAGCTCACCCTCGGGTGGGGCGTGGATGACGTGGATGGCACCGTGCGCGAGGAGAGGATTTACCACATGGCCGGCGCACGAACGCCCCAAACCCTGGGCCGTGCCGACCTGGTGCAGTTGATTCGTGACGCGGGGCGAGTGCCGGTCGAACGCGACACCCTCTACAACGTCGTCGCGGAGGCCTGAATGAGCCCGAAGATTCGCGTGGCCTGTGTCGGCTACACCAACGCCTGGCCCCTGACTCGCCACCTTGACCCTTCGTTGTTCGACGTGCGGCCCTGCGTGCCGAGCGCTGCAGCGCGCATGCTGAACCAGGGCGAGGCGGACGTGGGGCTCGTTCCCGTGGCCTCCCTGTTCGATGCCGAAGCGCGTTGGCGCATCGTGCCCGGCTACTGCATCGGCAGCGATGGCGATGTAGACAGCGTGCTTCTCGTGGGCGAACGCCCGATCGAGGAGTGGGATGAGGTGGTGCTGGATGGCGAATCCCGCACCAGCGTGATCCTCGCTCAGATCCTGCTTCGCGGGCCGCTGGGCCGTGGCGGTCTGCCCGTGCGTGCTGTCGATGCCGGCACGGGCGCCTTCCACGCCCAGGGGCGGACCGGTGCCGTGGTGATCGGCGATGCCGCGAGGAACTTGCCCGAACGGCTTGTCACGCGCATCGACCTTGGCCGGGTCTGGAAGGACTGGACCGGGCTTCCCTTCGTTTTTGCGGTGTGGGCGGGCCGCGCCGACCTGCCCGCTGCCGCGATCGATGGCCTACGCCGGGCCGGGGCGGTCGGATTGCCCGAACGGGCCAGCGCCCCCGAGGCCGACCGTGCCTACCTGACCGAACACATCCGGTACGACCTCGACGATCGGGCGCTCATGGGCCTGCGGCGCTTCGTAGCGCTCGGCCAGGCTGCGGGCCTGCTGGGTCCGGGCGACTTGTGCCTCTACGCGCCGCCGCGGTCGCTGTCACGCGTGTCGGTGGCGGACCTGATCGACCGTGCCGCCGCGGGGGACCGGCTCTCTGCGGATCAGGCGCTGGCGCTGTGCGAAGCGGCCCCCACCCCCGAGCTGTGCGCGGCGGCGGATGAGCGGCGCATGGCCCACGAGCCCCGTCGTCATGTCACCTACCTGATGGCCGGCAACCTGACTCTTGGCAACCTGGATGCGCGTGCCGCTGTGCTCACCGCGCAGGGTGCCGCCGCCGCCATGCTTCAGCCCGCGGAAATCGATGCGACCACTCTCGGGTCCTGCGAGCGCGCCATCGAGCGCCTGCGCGCCGAGTACGGGCTCTCGGTCACGGGTCTTGGCGCCCAAGCGCTAGTGAGCCTCGCGGTGGCGGCGGAACTTGCGCCGGAGGCCGTGATGGAACGCCTCGTGCGGGCGGGGCTCGATGGCTTCGGGGGGGCACCCACCCGCGCGGGCGCGGCGGCCCGGCCCGACTGGCGTGCGATGCACCGCCTCGCGGGAGCTGCCGGGCTGCGCGGTCCCGCCACGCTTGCACTCGGTCTGGGGGAAAGCCGCCGCCAGCGCATCGATCACCTCATCGACGTGCGTGAGTTCCAGGAAACGGAACTGGCGGCGGGGCGCCCCGGCTTCACGGCGTTCAGCGCCTGGACCGCGCTGAGCCCGGAGCGCGGGATGGATGATTCCGCGGCTGCTTGGCTCCGGTTCATCGCGATGGCGCGGCTCGTGCTCGACAACGTGCCGCACATCACGGCGTGGTGGCCCACGGTGGGGCTCGGCGCTGCGCAGACGGCGCTGTTCGCCGGCGCTGACGACCTCGGGCCGATCCTCGTTGATGGCGATGTCGTCGATTCCCCAGGTCGTAGCTTTACGACCGATGCAACGGATGTGGAGCACCACATCCGGGTCGCGGGATTTGCCCCGATGCGAAGGGATCTGGACTGGTCCACGCTTACACCCACGCTCGGCACGGCCGATGCGCGGTATGCGCGCTTCTGACCGCATGGCGGGAATCGTCAACGCGCATGTGCATTTGGAGATCCCCGGTCCTGCCACGCCCGGCGGGTTGGGCCTGCCTGCGTGGGTGGCCGCTTTGCGTTCTGGCTTGCGGCCTTCCGGAGACACGGCGCTCGCCAACGCGATGGCCGTGGCCGCCACGGGCACCGCGGCCGTCATCGACATCGGCAACCTCGGTGTGGGCGGGCAGGCGATACAGGCGGCGGGGCTCGCGGGGTTGGCGCTTCACGAGGTTTTCGGGATCGACCGGCCGCAAGGGCTTGATGGAGTGGAGGATGGCACGCCGCACGCGCCGTACAGCACCCATCCCGGGATCGTTCGGGCGGCGGGCTTCAGCGGGCGGAAGTGGTCCATCCACCTTGACGAAGACTCGAACGAGCGCGATTTTCTGCGCGATGGATCGGGCTTGTGGCCGGAGATCCTGCGGCGGTTCGGGCGGGACCTGTCCGGGTGGTCGCCGCCGGGGCTCACGCCGGTTCGGTGGCTGGATTCTCTCGGGGTGCTCGGGCCAAACGCCATCCTCGTACATTGCACGCTCACCGAAACCGACGATCTGGCGCTGGTGGCCGAACGGGGGGCGAGCATCTGCATCTGTCCCAGGAGCAACCTGCACATCACGGGTCGGCTGCCCGATGTGCCGGCGATGTTTGCCTGCGGCGTGCGCGTGCTCATCGGCACGGACTCGCTCGCTTCGTGCCCCGACCTCGATGTGCGCAACGAGCTTCCGGTGCTCCGCAAAGCCTTTCCGAGCGTTTCCGAAGCCCGATGGCAGCGCTGCCTCCGCGAATCCGCCTGGGAGTTCCTGACATGACCCACCTCTTGGCGTTCGGCCGGATGGTCAAGTTCTCCCATTCGATCTTCGCGCTCCCTTTCGCGCTGGCTTCCGGCGTGCTGGCGGCCCGCGCCCACAGCACCACCTGGGATCAGTGGGTGCTGATTGTGGTCTGCATGGTGTGCGCCCGCTCGGCCGCGATGGGGTTCAATCGCATCGTGGACCGCGACGTGGACGCCAGGAACCCGCGCACCGCGATCCGCGAGCTGCCCAGCGGACAGGTGTCGCTGCGAGCCGCCATCGCCTTCACAACGTTAGCGGCTGTGTCCTTCGTGGTCTCTGCATCGGTCCTGCACCCGCTGTGTGGGTGGTTGTCGCCCGTGGCACTGCTCATCGTGTGCGGGTACAGCCTCGGCAAGCGCTTCACCTCGCTGGTTCACCTTTGGCTGGGCGCGGCGTTGGGACTCGCGCCGATCGCGGCGTGGATCGCCATCACGGGTGGGATCGCCCTCACCCCGGTCCTGCTCGCGTTCGCGGTCGCCACTTGGGTCGCCGGCTTTGACATCCTGTATTCGCTGCAGGATGAAGCCTTCGACAAGGCGGCGGGCCTGAGAAGCATCCCCGCGGCCATCGGTCAGGCGATGGCGATGAAGGTCAGTTCGATGTTGCATGTCCTCACGGTGCTGGCGCTGGCCGCCCTCCCGTTGCTGGAGCCGCTGCGGTGGCCCTATTGGGTCGGGCTTGTCGCCATCGCGATGGTGCTTGCTTACGAACACCACCTCGTCAAGCCGGGCGATATTTCCAAGATCGACAAGGCCTTTTTTGACCTGAACGGCTACATCTCCCTCGGTTTTTTGGCGGCGGTCGCGGCGGCCTGAGCCCGGCGCGATCGGGCGGCCTTCCAGCGCACGATGGCATCGAACAGGCGCAGGTACAGCGGGGTGGGGCTGGCCGCGGTCTTTTCCAACACGGCGTCGGTCACATAGGGCACATACATGCTGCGACGCAGCGAAGGCCACCCCACCTTGGGGCTGGCTTCCACTCGGTGCCACATCCGCCCGTCGTGTACGGTCAGGTCGCCGGGCCAGGTTTCAACCCGCACTTCCCGCAGGTCGGGCGTCTGGGTGACAAAGTGAATCTTGGAAAACAAGGTGGACCACACGCTCTGGCGGTGGGTGCCGGGCAGGACCCTCAACCCTCCATCCTCGGGCCGGATGCGGTCGAAGTGCAGGCCGACGTTAAGCATGGGCCCCGGCATCTTCCAGTTGTAGAACACGTCGCGAAGGGCGTCGGTGTGCCAGGCCAGGTTGGGGCGCAGGCTGTGGGGGGCGTTCACATAGCGGTTGAAGACTACGCCATCCTTTTCCCGTTCGCCGATGCGGGCATCGGCCCCGATCAGGCGGCGCACCGGCTCGAAGCGGGAATCGCGCACCAAGGCGGACAGAACGGGGCTGTAGATGCTGGAGAAGCCCATCCGGTACAGGTATTCCTGGCCATCTGGGTCGGGGCCGAACCACAGCGGCACACCGTGGACTGACTGGGTGCCTGCTTGCAGCAGTTCCCCCTCCACCCGGTCGATCTCGGCAAGGACGGTGTTCACTTCCTCGGGCGAGGCGACCCGGTCGAACACGATGTAGCCGTGCCGCGCGAGGAAGGCGTTTTGGATCGGAGTGATCTCCGCGCCGAGCCGAAAGCGCTGACCTGCGGGGAGGGCGGCCGCGATCCGCTCGGCTTCCTCTGCGGAACAATCGCCCTCGACCAATGTGGGAGGGGGGGGGGTGTCGCCGTGGTCGGGGGGGTGGCGTGGCGCCGTCATTGGCGCTTGCCTAACCCCAATGCCGGTCACTTAAGCTTTCCCGGAGCGAGCGGTTAGCCATTAGCTGTTGGCCATCAGGCAACTCGGAGGCCACATGCACGACCCGGGCCTTCCCGACCGAGGAGCGATACGGCCTCACCGGTCAACTGCGCCGCTCGGCGGCCTCGATGTGTGGTTCGAGCGGGAGGTGCAGCCGCGGCTGCGCGGGGTAGCGTTCCTTGTTCGGTACGCCGATGATTTCGTCATCGTCTGTGCCCGGGAGGACGACGCTCGGCGCGTGCTGGACGTGCTGCCGAAGCGATTCGGTAGGTACGGGCTGATCCTTCACCCGGAGAAGACGCGGCTCGTCCCGTTCGTTCGCCCTCTTCTCGGCGATCGCGTACAACCTCGCGCACATGCTTCGTGCGGTGCTCGCCGCCGAAACGGGTCAGGGCTGGAGCCTTCAACGTCTCCAAGACCGGGTGCTCAAGACCGCCGCCCGTGTCGTCGTTCACGCGCGGCGAGCGACGGTGGTGATTGCGGCGAGCGGGGCGAAGTCGTGGACCGCGCTTTGGAACGGGCTCGCTCGGCTGCGCCCGCTCCCGCGCGTGAGCACCGCGTGATCCGGCGCTCAGCACCCGACGCAACAGCCTCCAACGGACTGGGGGGAAGGGGGTGGTTTTTCCCGAGGCACCCATTCAGACTGCGGGACTGTGTTTTAGACCCCATTCCCTATGCAACGGCGCGTCTGTCGGGACCGGACGGGTGTTCGGCCACGCAGGTGCGAATACGGCGGGCTAACCCCGTCAACCCCCGTCAACCTCCGGCAGCGCGGCCAGGATGCCCTCAAGCGAGGCCGTCACAGAGTCCCCGTCGAGGTTCTCGATGCTGAGGGTGAGCGCCAATGGCCGCCCGTCCAGTCCCTCGTAGGTCTGGTCGCCAAAGCGCAGGTGAAGGTCGGAGCCGAGCCACTGGCCGGCGTTGTCCCCCACGTTCGCGCACAAGAGCCTCATCTCGTACTCGGTCTGGGCGAGCTCGGTGCCATCGGTAGGGTCGGTCCCGGAGATCGTGATGATGGCGCCTTCATCGAGGTTGCCCACGCCCGCCACCCGTGCGTGGAACGGCGAATACAACGCACCCCCCTGCGGCGGATAGCCGTAGTACAGCGAGTCGCCCGCAACGAACGCGCCGAACTCGATATTGGCCGGCGCGACCTCCATGACCGGTTCCCCCGCGACCTCGCAGGGCGCCCCTTCGGTCTCCCCCGGGCAGCCCAGCAGCAACCAGGCGATCACGCCGTGCGCCGGCGCCGCCGTGCGCCGGCGCCGCCGTAGCGCTGCGGTCAGCACCAGAAGGGCCGGGATCGCGATGGCCCCTGCCTCATCGGAGGCACACCCCGCGGAGAAGGCGTCGGCATCGGCCTGGGCATCCTCGGTGCCATCGAACATTACGGTGCCTTCGCCGGTG
>CAMBIK010000087.1 GCA_945867435.1 Klebsiella pneumoniae | reverse complement strand
ACGACTACACCAGCTACGGAGCCCTGATCGCCGGCCGCGACAACCAGGTCACGGCCCCGTACGCGACCGTGACCGGGGGAGAACAGGGGGTGGCCAGCGGCGAGCTGAGCGTCGTGACCGCCGGCCGCGGCAACACGGCCAGCGCCGCCAACAGCTGGGCCGGCGGCGGCACCTACAACCTGGCCTCAGAGAAGTTCGCGTCGGTGGCGGGGGGCTACCGCAACGTGGCGAGCGGGGTGTCGAGTATGGTGTCAGGCGGTTTTGAGGGCACCGCCAGCGCCGAGGCCGCCGTGGTTTCGGCGGGGTATCGCAACATCGCGGGTGGCGTGTACAGCGCCGTTTCAGGCGGCGAACGCAACGATGCCACGGGGCAGGAAAGCGCGATCTGTGCTGGCTCCGCGAACACCGCCACCGGGGATTCCGCGTCGGTCGTGGGGGGCTACATGAACGACGCGACGGCGGCTTCCTCCTCGATCCTCGGGGGCTACAACAACACTGCTGCGGGCGTGTGGAGCAGCGTTTTGGGGGGTCAGAACCAGTCGGTCGGCGCGGACTACGAAGTGGGGCCCTGAGCCGAACGTCGCTACCGCGGGTCGAGCGCTCGAATCTCGCTGGGCAGGGCCCATTCCACGGCCCCGGTCCCCGCGTACCGTGCGTTCACACGATCCACGAAATCCGCGAGCATCGTTTCCGCCTGAATGGACTCCTCGCCCCCCTCGCCATCGAGATCCGTAGAGACCGCCAGGTTGTTGGCATCCCGCAGGTTCAGGGTGCCCGTATCGTGGATGTGGAAGTACCAGGTGTTGATCGCACCTGGCTTGCGATTGGCCACCGCGCTGCGTAGCCATTGCCACTGCATCTCGTAGTCGTCGGGCCGGTAGGCGACCTGGCTCGCGACCTCGAAGAAGTCCAGCATGTACAGCCCGCTTTGCTGCTGTTCGGCCAGCTTAACCGTGGCTGAGTTGCCGCCCGACAAGTAGAGGAGCTCGGAGGTGGGACTGTCCTGATCCCAGGCGTTGATGTCGGCGAGGTGCCAGGCGGGGGCGCGCCGGTCCACATGCCACGGGGCTGGGTTCTTGCCGCGCGGGTCGTCGAAGTCGATGCCGTTGTACGCCCACGTTCCCGCGAACAGGGTCAGGTCGAATCCGGTGAGCCCGTGCGAGGGTCGGTCCACCTCGCGGTAGAGCCGAACCCAGTCGTAGCCCCACATGCCATGGCGATCCCCGCCGACGATGAACCGCGCCCCGCCAGGAATGTAGCGGTCTGCGATGTCCACGCGCGAAGCGAGGAAGGCGTAGTAGCAGTCCCAATCCCCGATGCCACAGTAGTCGGGGTCGTCGGGGAAGCAGGCGGCGCCGCTGGTGGATCCGATGTAGTCCGCGTCGGTGGGTGGGCAGTAGTCGGGGTTGCCATTGCCCCCCGTACTGCAGTTGTAGCAGGGACGATTGTGCAGCATCGCTCCGAGCTCAAAGCCGTAGTCCTGGAGCTCCTGATAGATCTCGGTGACGCCACATTCTTCTGCCTTCTCGGCGAAGTTGTCCGTGATCGCCATCGCGATGGGAATGCCCAGGGTGGCCAGGACGGCGGCGTTGTTCCTCACCAGCTTCAGCTCGGATTCGAAGGTGGCTCCTGAGCCCGTGCAGGGCGCGCTCAGGTTGGCATCCGAAGGCTCCTCGATGGTGGTGAACAGGAAGATCCGGAGGGGATCCTGGGTTTGGACATCTTCTTTCGGGGCCAGAACGGTGTAGGCGGTGGGTCCGCCGGCCGTGGGGGCGTAGAAAACCGTGACATCGCCGGTGTGGGAAGGGGCGGCGAGACCGAGGACCCTGCCTTCAACGGGGTGGACTGCCCGAACCTCCGAGCCCTGGGCGAGCACGACCTGGTCTTCGGTCAACCCCTCGATTCGCGCCCAACCGATGCCCCGGTCGGGATCGGCCACGACCTCTGATGCGACGCCTTCGGTGGCGATCAGGTCGGCCACGGGCATGGCGCCGCCGCTGAACCGGATGTGCGCTAGGCCGGCTTTCCCAAGGGCAACCCAGGCATCGCCGGTGCCGCGTTCCACGGCAAAATCCAGGATGGGGGTGGGGGAGGTCCACGCCGCCACCTCCTTGAAGGTGGATTCGTTCAACGAGACCACGCGGTGGTTTGTGCTGTCCCACACCACGATGCGGTCGCCCGCTACCGCGAGCCCGGCGGGGGCGAAACCGAGCGTCACGGTCTTCAGGACTTCGAGCGTTTCCCCAACTGAAAGCTGAGCCAACGCGAGTTGCGGTGCGGAGCTGAGCAGCAGGGTGTCGTTCATCGGGTCGTAGTCGCAGGGGCCGGTCCAGTTCACGGCCTCGGCGATGGCGGCGGGGAGCTTGGGATTCCGTACGGCGCGCTGGTAGGTGTAGGGGTCCAGGCCCGCCTTGTCCAGGTCGTTCACCTCCAGGTTCTGCCCGCCGGCCTTCAACTGGTACAGTTCGCCGTGGACCGGGTCGAAGCAGAGGTTGACCGTGGGGTTGGGGGATTCGATGCGCCCGCTGGTCCACACCACGCCGTCGCCTCTGCAAATGCCTTCTTCGTCCAGCGTTCCACCCACGCAGTAGTCCCCGGTCGGGTACACATAGGTGTCCAGCAGGTAGCGAATGTTCTTCCCGCCCGCGTCGAGCACGTAGGTGTCCCCGTTGAGAGGGTTCACGAAACCATCGACCACGTCGGTCTGCCCGTCCATGATTCCGGAGGCGACCGCCTCGACGGTGTAGTTCACGGCGGTCACCACCAGCGGTGAACCGGTGGTTCCACTATCGGGATCCTCCGTCGGGGTGCCGTGGCGGCACGCCGAAAGCAGCAGCACCACGATCATGGCGCCCCCTCAAGACTGGCGATGGCGAGGCCCACCGCAGACCCGGTCGCCCCGGTGCCCGAGTACCACATCCACAGCTCATCCCCGACTACGGCCATCGGGGCCGATAGCACCGAGTTGCTCTCCCAGGTGCCCGGAGTGTCTTGAGGCGAGAACACCGGATCGACATCGCGAACCCAATGCAGCCCATCGCGACTCATGGCCCAACCGAGGACAAATGCTCCGGTATCGCCACCGGTATAGCTCATCATGTACCAGCCATTTCGGAGGATGACCTCGTTGGCCTTGACCTGATTGGTCTCCCACACGTTGGCTGATTCACCCTCGAATACCGGGTTATGGCAATAGCGGTTCCAGCTCAGTCCATCGGCGGAATAGGCATAGCCAACCTTGTGATAGCCGGTGGAGTACCACATTTCCCACCAACCCTGGTCGTTAACGACCACGCTGGGGTGGGCCACGGCCTGCCCAGCCCAGGTTTCCTCCTCCGGGGACCAGGCGAAAACGGGGTTGGCGGCTACATCCGTCACTTGCGTGGGGTCGGTTCCGGTGGCGAGGCCAATGTTGAGGTTGCCGGTCTCTTCGGCGCGGCCGGTGTAGTACACATACCAGGTGCCTTCGTGTTGCAGCACCATCGGCGAGTTCGTGGAGTAACGACGCCAGCTTCCTTCCAGTCCATCCGGGTTCAGCAGCGGGTTGCCGGGGGCTTCGGTCCACACCCGACCGTCGGGGGATGTGGCCGCACCGAGGACATAGTCCACGGCGCTGGTGCCCGCGAACCACATCACCCAGCCGCCATCAGCCTTTGCGACGGAAGGAACGATGGTCCCCAGGCCATCCCAACTGCCTTCGGGACCCATCGGCAGCACCGGGTCGGATTCGGCGCGGACAAAGGACGGGGACCACGGCACAGCTTCCACCGGTGAGTCGTCTCGGATGAACCCATCTTCCCAACCGAAGGCGCGCACCTCGAACGTTCCACTACCGGACACGGATTCCGCTTCGATCTCCGCCACGGCGGTGAATGCGTGCTCCCCCGTTGCGAAGCCTGTGCCGCACAGCTGGGCCAGCCCCTCGCCGCGCGTGGAGGCGTCTGCCCCCAGCACCTTGTCCCCCACCCACACATCCACGGTGGCCCCGTTCACCCCCAGACCGTCGCGAGTCACGCGCACAGACACACAGACTTCTCCGCACTCGTCGACCGGACGGGTGGGGGGAATGACAGTCAGGACCAGCGGCCCTGGCGGGGCCGAATCGGTTCCGCCGACCTGGGAAGGAAGCGGATAGTCGTCGTCACCCAAGCAGGCAAGCCCGAGCAAAAGAAGGCTCACGGTCGCCTCCGCCTGGATAGGGCCAGCCCTGCGAGGAGCGCGGCCGGACCGACCGCGGCACCCTGCCTTGAGGCACAGCCGAAGCGATGCGTGGGGACATCGTCGGGCGGCTCGCCGTCCTCGGGTTCTCCGAACTCTGGCTCATCCAGCGCGGAATCCGCTGTGTCCTTGACGGGGGCGGTGTCCCCGGTGTCGGCCGTGTCGGCCGTGTCGGCGGGTCCGGCGGTGTCTCCACCCGTGTCTACCGGGCCCGCGGGGTCGAAGAAGGTCGGGGAGCTCCAAATGTGGTCGTAGTTGTCGATGCCCCCGTCGGCGCAGCCGTCAGGGAAGGCGACCGCACCATCCACCTGAAGATCGACAAATACGTTTTCGGGCAGCTCGGCCGCCGGGATCGCGCCCCGCCAGATCCCATCGCTGACCTCCACCATCCGCCACGCCCCGACTGGGCCGATGGCCGTGGCATCGACCACCGCCTGGGCCCACGCCAAAGGAACGCGGGCTTCGACCACGATGTCCTGGTCGTCCGCCAACTCGGCCGATTCGCCCATGGTGGCGACCACCGCTCCATCGGACCGCTGCACCTCGACGATCAGCGGGATGGCCGGGCCGGTCGAGGCATACGTCTGGTGCGCCATGAACGCCGCGTACACCGAAGCGCGGTTGAACTCCTCTCCCTGAGGCTGCCAGATGAGCGTGCGCCCCCCTCCGTAGGGGTGGTTGTCGGTCACCGTGTCGGTTCGGCACGCATTGCCGCCGTGGGTGTCGTGGTTGTCGCTGCCGCCCGCGAAGCCCATCCTCAGACCGTAGGCGGCCGGATCGATCGCGTTGCGGACGGTGCCTTCATCCGCATACCCGCTCCAGGGGATGTCGAAGGAAGAGCGCGCATCCAGGGAGCTGCCGTGTTCGGAGTACACCTCCACCAACGGCTCATACGCCTCCTGGAAGCAGGTCCAGTTCGTCGCCATCGGCTTCTGCACGCCGGGGTGGTGCGGCAGGAGCAGCGCGGGCCCGAAGCGGGACACGAGGTTGTCCATGAACGAGGCGAGCACCTCGCATTCCGCCACCTCGTTCTCCCGGCTGCCGCTGGGTTGGGTGTCGACCTGCACAAGGCCTGAAAGCATAGCGACTTCGCCGAAGAACAGCAGAGAGCGGTGGCCGATGTCCGTGCCGTCTGGCAGCTCCACGAAGATCTCGGCGCCGGGCAGGGTCACCAGGCCTCCGGCCGGGTCATCCAGCTCGTTCACGAAGTGGAAAACGGTCTCCCAGTTGCCCGCCACCGGACTGGCCACCACCGAGGTGACGTGGTCAACGGTGGCGAAGAAGTCCAGCCCGCTGGCGCGGTTGTCCACGCCAAGGTCCAGGTAGGGACCGCACTCTCCGGCCGTGCCGTCGGAAAGCCGCACGCAGGTGCCGATATCGACGCTGCCGCCATCGCCGGAGGCGCCGGTGTGCTGGTGGATGTCCCCCACATAGAAGCGCAGCCCTTCGAAGTCGTCGGCGGCCAGGGCCGCGCTCAGCAGCGCGGGGAACACGAGCACCTGCATAGACACGGTATGCCACGCGAGGCCGGAAACGTCCACCGCCGGGGGGCCGCGCCGCGAGGAGGATCGGGAGTAGGTGATCAGCGCCCCCCCCACTCCAGGTAGCGAACCTCCCAGGCGTCGAGCGTTCCGGAGCAGTCGGGCTGGGAGCCGCGCTCGACCGCCTCGGCCGTGCCACGCACATGCATGGTTTGGATTGGCGTGACCGTGCCGGCGGGGCAGGCCAGGGTCCAAGGCTGCGCCTGGTCGGTCGCGTTTGCTAGCAGCACGGCTGTGGTCCCGGCGGGGGACTGTCCGGCCACGGCCCAGATGGGTCCGGTGCCCGGACCCGTCAGCGAAAGTCGACTGGCATGATCCGCCATGCGCTTCCACAGCAGCGCGGCGAACCCCGCGGGCTTTGGGCGACCATCGGCGTAGAACATGCCGAAAAAGGCAGACGGGTAGGGCGCGGGGTCGGGGCCGCGGTAGAAGAAGGTCTGGTCGACGCCGCTTTGCTGCATGGCGATCCATGCGCCGGTGGCCAGCGCGGAGCCCTTGGTACCGACTCGCACCTGCGGATCGCGCTTGGCGGCCGCCCGCGCTTCCCCTTCGGCCGCGAACTCCCCCTGTCGCCCCTTGCCCTTTCCGTGCTTCCCTTCACCCCCGGCCTTTCCTCGCTTCCCCTCACGGGACTCTTCCTCTTCCTCCTTGGCTTTTTTCCGTTCCTCGCCACCGGGTAGTGTCTCGCCGGCGCCTTTGTAGCTGGTGTTCCACTCGGTCACATGCTGGTCGATATCGCCGAAGCCTGCCTTTATCGCAGACTCTCGGTAGAACTCGGCTGCTTTGGAGAACTCGGCCGGGTCGTTGGAGTACATGTGCCACGACACGAAGTCGAGCGGGGCCCCATCGGCCTTCACCGCTGCGAGGAAGCGCTCAACGAAGAAGCGGCCTCGGGGGGTGAGCGCCCCGGCGGGCGTCAGCGCGGGGCCGCCGATGCGGACCTTGGGGTAGCGGGCGCGAACTGCGCGCGCCGTCGCGAGGTAGAGCGTGAAGTAGGCTTGGTCGCCTTGGGTCCAGAACTCGCGGTTGTCCGGTTCGTTCCAGACCTCGACGTACTGCACCCCGGGGCCCTTCTTGCCCTGTACATGTTCGAGCATGGCCACCATCGACCGGACCAATTCCTCCGTGCCAAGGGTGGTGGCGCCGGCTCCGAACGAGTTTCCGAGGCGCAGGTAGGTGCCGAATCCGCCGGCGTGGATGTGCTGAACGACGCGGTCGGTGGCATCGAACGTGGGCGAGGTGAGGTCGAAGGCACCCTTGAAGTCGTGGGTGCGGATGAGCGTGATTCCCCGGTCCTGGTAAAGCTTCGTTAGGTCTACGGTGCCTTTTCCAGATGGATCCGGGCCCATGTTGATCCCAAGCAACGGCGCGAGGCGACCCGAGGCGGCCCCGAGCGCGAGCGCGGTCGAGGTGGGTGCGGCGGCGGCCCGTTCCGCCTGTGCGGCGGGTGCGGCCACTTTTTCAGATGGAGGGGCCGGAGCGGCCACGGCTTCCGGCTGCGCGGGTGGCGGTGGGGCATCGCGATGGCAGGCCAGCGTGCCCACCATAATCAGCGCCACGAGCGTGCAGCCTTTTCCCATGCGTACTCCTCCGTGCCCCCACGTAGCATCGGCCTTGCGCTGCGGCCGCCCGCGAAGGTCCCGATCAGCGAGGTGTGCGCTGTCTACCTGCCCACCATGCCTCGCCGTAGGAAACGAAACACTGTTCGCCCGCAAGGATCACCGCCGTGCTCACGAACTCGAAGCAGCGTCGGCGCAGGTCGATCCGATGTTCGACGTTCGGCGGGTCCGCGTGGTTGAACAGGCCGCCCCAGCCGAGCACCAGCGCAAGCTGGCCGTACAGCTTGGAGCGGCGGTCGTGGGTGACGGAAAACACATAGTCGTTTAGCGGCGGGTTTGCAGTATCTGCCGGGTCAAGTACGAGAAACGGAGCACGTTCCAGCATCGTGCCGGCAGGGAGGGTCTCGACGGCGAACACCCCCCAACCGTACGCGCACGACTGAACGGCGAGGGCGGGGTGGCGGAAGGGTGAGGGGTTCAGGAGGTCTCCGTGGGCCGGTGCCAGGGCCAGGTCCAGCCGTACTGGCGAGCGTCGTTCCGCAGCTCCCAGCCCGCGCCGATGCCGCACAGCACATGGTGGACAAAGAGCCACATCCAGCCGCGAAGGCCCATCATCGGGCCGAGCACTACGGTCATTCCCACGGCGATGCACACCCAACTTAGGGCGATGGTCGGACCGAGGCGAAAGCGGGGCCTGGGGGCGTTGGGCACCCGTGCATGCTATCGGGCCGACCGATGAACCGGGAGCTGCCGCATCGGGTGTTGAACATTCTCGACCGAGCCGCGGGGCGTCGCGCCGACACCTTCCTCTCGATGCGTTTCCCCAGCTTTTCCCGAACGACCTTCGCGAAGTGGATCCGCGATGGCACCGTCGCCTCCGACGACCGCCCGATCAAGCCTTCCAGCGTGCTTCGTCACGGGGAGACGCTCCGCATCTGGGCACCGGGGATCGCTCCCACCGATGGCCCGCCGCCCCCTCCTCCCGTGCTGTACGAGGATGAATGGCTGATCGCCATCGACAAGCCGGCGGGAATGCTGGTTCATCCGGTGGGCCAGCGCTACGCCTGGGCGCTCATCGGCCTCGTGAGGGAGATGCGGCCCGGGGTGCGGATCGATCTCTCCCACCGCTTGGACCGCGACACCAGCGGGGTCGTGCTGCTTACCAAGCATGAAGACGCGAACCGGGCGATGAAAGATGCTTTTCAGTCACGCAAGGTGAGCAAGGCCTACCAGGCCGTGGTGCGCGGCGTGGTGCCCTGGGCCGAACGTTCCGTGGACGCCCGTCTGGGCCACAAGCAGGGGAGCGAAATCAAGCTTCGGCGAGGGGAGGATCCCGAGGGCGACACCGCGCTCACCCACATGACCGTGTTGTCTCGCATGGCGGCGCACAGCCTGGTGGAGTGCCGCCCCCACACGGGGCGAACCCACCAGATTCGGGCTCACCTCGAGATCGCGGGCTTTCCCATTCTCGGCGACAAGCTTTACGGGCAGCCCGACGATGTTTTCTTGGAGCTGCTCGACCACGGACTGACCGACCGCGTGCGCGCTGCCCTGCGCTTCCCCCGGCATGCTCTCCACGCCCAGTCCCTGGCCTTTCCCCATCCAAATTCGGGGCAGGTGCTCAAGATCCGGGCGCCGCTTCCTGCGGACATGCAGGCGATCGTGGATGGCGCGGAGCCACGCTGGGGAGAGGAAGCGAGCGAAGAGGCGGATGAGGGGGAGGAGGAGTAGGGGCGACGGATCACGAAGCGGTTAGCTCGCTCCCAGTGAATCCCCCTTCCGGACAAGTCGCGCTCGTGTTCACCGATGTCGAGGGCTCCACGGCCCTCTGGGAACAGCATGGCAGCGGGTTCAAAGCGGTCCTGAACGTTCACGACGACACGATGCGCGCGGCCATCCTTCGCCACCGCGGCTACGAAGTAAAAACGGAGGGCGACGACTTCATGGTGGCCTTCGTGGCCCCCACCGACGCGGTGCGCTGGTGCGTGGACGTGCAAAAGGCCCTGACGACGGCCGCATGGCCCGGGTTCCTCGCGAACGTGGCTCCTCAGGGCCTTCGCGTGAGGATGGGCGTTCATTGGGGGGCCCCGCTCTGCGTGGCCGACCCGACCACCGGGCGCATGGACTACTTCGGTCCCATGGTGAACCGTGCCGCACGGGTGTCGTCGGCGGGTCACGGAGGGCAGGTGCTCGTTTCAGACGCCGCCTGGAACGCCGCCGAGTCCCAGCCCGACTGGCTCGTGAAGATCCTTGGGGAGTTCGTGCTCCCCGGGCTGCGAGAACCGGAGCTGATTCGGCAGGTGCTTCCAGCAACCTTGTCTGGGCGTACCTTCCCCCCGATCCGAGCACGCGCCGCCCGACGCACGAACGTGACCCCCGCAGAGAGCCCGATGCTTGGGCGGGACAAGGAGTGCGCCGACCTCCTCGACGGCCTATCTATCCCCGGGGTGCGCGTCGTGAGCGGCCCCCCCGGCGTCGGGAGCTCTCGCCTGCTTCACGAGCTCGTGGTCCTCGGCTGCACCCGCCTCGAAGGCGGTGCCTGGTGGGTAGATGCCCACGGTGCCACAGATGCCGCGGAGGTCGCGGCGCGGATCGCAGCGGCGCTTGGCATCGGGGCCTCGGACACCGAGCCCGTTCGCCAGGTCGGGCATGTGCTCGCCGCGCGGGGGGCCACGCTGGTGGTGCTCGATGGCGTGGACCCGCGATGGCGGGGCGCCGCGAGCGTCGTGAAGGAGTGGGCGAAAGCGGCCCCAGAGCTGCGGTTGATCCTGGGCGCACGGGTGCGCGGTGGCCTGCCGCTCGCGCGTGCGACGGCCCTGGGCCCGCTCTCGACCGCGTCGGCGCGTGCCTTGTTCCGGACCCACGCGCTCGCGGCAGATCCGGGCTTCAAAGCTGCAACTGCCGAGCTGGATGATCTGGTTGAGGCCCTGGACTGCCTCCCGCTGGCCCTCGTCCTGGCCGCACCTCGCTTGCGTGTCCTCTCCCTGGCCGACTTGCGGCGCAGGCTCGACGCCCGCTTCAGCGTGCTCCGGGGCACCGGGCCCGATGGCCTGGGGCGCTCTCTGGGCGGCGCGCTCGCGTAGGCCTGGGATTTGCTCGCACCGGAAGAGCGTGACGTCCTCGCCCAATGCTCGTTGTTCGAGGGTCCGTTCTCACTCTCCGATGCCGAATCCCTCGTGGACCTCTCCGCCCACCCGGAGGGGGCGTCTCCACTCGATGCCCTCACCGCGCTGCTCGACCACAGCCTCCTCCGCGCCGAGGGGGAACAATTCACGACGCTGCAGACGGTCCGCGCGTACGCCCAGACGCGACAGTCCACCCAGCCCGAAGTCTACCTGCGTCTGGCCGAGGCCCGTTGCGCGCTCGCGACGCCCGAAGCCATCGATGCCCTGCAAAAGGTTGGCCTCTCAGGCGTGTCGTCCGCATTGGTCGATGTCCTTCCCGACCTGCGCGCCGTCTGCGCCCATGCCCCCCACTGGACCCCGGCGGTGAGCGCGTGTGCCCGCGCAGCGGCACGTCTCCTGCATCTGCGCGGTCCGTTGGCGGCGGTGACGCCCCTGCTTGAACGCGTGGCTGAGTTGCCCGAGATCCCCCCTTCGGAGGCGGGCTTGCTCTTGGCCGAAGCCGCCGAGGTGAGCCTTGGGTTCGGGGCCCGGAAGGCCGTAGAGGGGCTCCTCGCCCGAGCCGTGGACTTCGCAGCCATGGGCGGCGACGCCGCTTTACGCGGGTACATCGTTGGCTTGCGGGGGATTGTCGCGTTGCAGGTGGGTCAGATCGCTGAGTCGTTCGCGCTGCTTGAGGCGGCGATCGCGGTTGCCGTGCGCTTCGGAGATCGTCGGGCTGCGGGGTTGTGGGCGGGGCACCTCGGCGTGCTCACGCGTGAACGCGGGGATCTCGCTGGGTCGGCACGTTGGTTCGAGATGGCACTTCGCGACGTGCGCTCCGCCGGGGACCGCCGCATCGAGACCCAGTGGATCGGCAACCTGGGCTACCTGCAACGGGACACCAACGACCCGTCCGCCGCCCGGCGCACCTACACGCAGGCCTACCAGCTCGCGCGCACGCTCGGGGACCGCCGCGCCGAGGGCCTGTGGCTCGGAAATCTTGGTGACATCCTCAAGGATCTGGGATCGCTGGAACGCGCCGAGGCCGTAACGGAGGAAGCCCTGGCGCTGGTCCGCGATGTGGGCGACCGGAAGCGCGAAGGTGTTTGGCTCGGCAACATGGGAGACATCCAGCGCGCCGGGGGGGACCACGCAGCGGCGTCAACGTCGTATGGTGAGTCCATCCGGGTGTTGGACGAGGTCTGGCCGCTTGCCGCGGGGGTCTTCCGCGTTCACTTGGCGGAGAGCCTCGCTGCGGTGGGGAACTGGGCCGAGGCGCGCGCGATGCTCACGGCGGCAGATGAGCGTCTTCGTGGGGTCCATGCCACCGAGTTTGCGAACCTGGCATGCGTGTTCATCGGGGTCGCACGCGGGATGGGTGACGTCGAAGAGTCGGCAGAGTGGACACGGATCGCCGAGGCCGCCGTAGAGGCGCTCGATGCTCGCGCGGCCGCGCCGCTGCGGAAGCGGCTCGCCGCCGCACGCGTCAGCGGCGGCTAAAGATCACCGCCCGCGGCCTCGAGGAAATGGGCCGGGTGATCGTGGGCCTGCCAGCGCATCCTTTGGGGCTTAGCTCGTCACCTGGTGAACTCCACAAACAACGCCGCCTCCGTGCTGACCAAAAGCGAAAAATCGACCTGGGTCTCTTCCACATCGAGCCCGCCGAAGCCGCGCACGACCCATCGGGCACCGACCGCCACAGCCGGCACGCCCGCGTCGTTACCGAACAGGTATTCCGCGCCGAGCCCTCCCTGCGCCCCGAGGCCGCCGATCTGGGCCCGCCGGTCCACGCTGTCCTTGTCGGCCTCATCCTGTTCGGCTTCGGTCCACCCGCTGTCCGCCTCCGCAGAATTCGGAGCGATACCGAACAGGCCCGCCGTACCCCACACGTTCACCATTCCATTCTTTCGCGGCCAGACATAGCCACGCCAATCGCCACCGAGGCGCACGCCGCCCACATTGAACGCATGAACCTCGTCGCTGGCGCTCTCCGAGATCATCTCCACCACAGCGACGTTGCCGAGCCACGCGGTCTGCCCTCCCACCCAGCCCGCGCTGGCTGTGAGGGGCGGGCGCATCCAGCCATCCCATTCGCTGGCGAGCGTGCCCGAAAACCCGTTGGCTTCCGAGAACGCCAGGGCTCCGATGCCCGCTGGAACCCAAGCCACCCCCCCGAGGAAGGCAGCGTGAGCGGAGGCGAGGAGCGTGAGGAGCATGTTCGTTCCTAACCGGGTGGCCGCTTCCGATTCGCGGTGCGGGTGGTCGCGGTTGGCCGGCCATAGCGGTCGTCGTCGGCCGGCCACTTGGAGAACACCGCCACCTCAAGGTACACGCCGGGGTTCCCCGCCTGGTAGCTGGCTTCACCCTTGATGCGGAGGATCTCGAAGAGCGTGGAGGCCACGCCCACGGCCACCCCGAAGCCCCGGTGGGAATCCAGCTCCACGCGCGCGCCTGGCGACACCGCGCCATCGGGGAACAAGTCCGCACCGAGCTGGCCCGCGTGTTCGTCGCGAAGGTCGGTGACCAGCTCGCCGTAGGGGCTCACGACCCCGAGGTCGATCGCGCCGCCCAGCTCCAGGCCCCCGAAGCCCAGCGCCGCGATGTCGCCGCCGAACCAAGCGCCGCCGCCGAAGTGTACGCTCTGCACGTCGAAGCGCCCGCGTGCGCCGGCGATGAACGGCATGGGACCCATGCTTGTGTCGTCCAGCCGGAAAACATCCACCGTGGCGGGGAGGGCCCCCACCATCACGTTCACCCACGCGGATGGACCGCCGAACTCTGCGCCTCCGCCAAGGATTGCGCCGGGAACAAGCGCTGAGGCGAGGGAGCCGGTCACCATCTGGTTACGCCAAGGGTCCACCGACTCCAGTCGGAAGAAGCCCGGAAATACGCCGCCCCACGCCTTCCAGCCCCGCCCGCCTCCTTCGATCAGCAGGCGTTCGGGCGCGATCGAGTACAGCAGGATCCCGTCGCCGGAAAACGTGGCTGCAACATCCACTTGCGCCTCGAAGGCGAAGTCGTCGCTGCCTACCTTGATGTCTCCCTCGGCTTGTCGGAGTCCGAGAGTCAGGGCACCTCCCCCTTCCCCGACCGCGATGCCGGCGATGAAATCCGCGGCACCGCCGACCTGGGTGTCGGCCGCGAGCGAGGAGGCAAAGCTGAGAAGCAACATGTGCATGTTGTAGCATCTCAGATCTTCCATTGACAGGTCAATAGCGATACACTTCGATTTCCTCTGTCCCCTTGCCCGTTGCGTGCGGTTCCTCCCCGCACCCGGAGTCCTCATGGAAGCCGCCCCCGACCCATTTCAGCTGACCCTGCGTGTGCTCGACCGTTATCGGTCGGACGTCCACCATCTTCGCGCTCCCGCAGCCGAGGGCACGACTCGGGCGGTACAGGAACATCTCGGCCGGGAACTACCGGCTTCGTTCAAAGGTTTTCTGGCGCGATGGAACGGGGCCGCTCTGTTTCGGGGCACGCTGCGGGTGAGGGGCGTCGCCGATCTTGCTCCCCCCGATGCCGATCATCCGGAGGTGATCCTGTTCGCCGATGGGCCGCGTGACGAAGACCGCTGGGCCTTCGCCGAGACCGAGTTCGGCCATCATTTCGGCCGGTGGACCGGGGAGCGATTGATCCCCTTTCATGAGCACTTCAGTCGGTGGCTCCACGCCCAGACGCGAATCCTCGATGAGAACATCAGGGAAGAAGCGGATCAGCTTGAAGTTCGCCTCGCGGTCGATCCGGACTGTGGCCTGTTGTGGTTCCGTAAGGGCGAAGCGCTGATGGAGGCCGGCAGCGCCGAAGCCGCCACCGCCGCGTTCCGACGCGCCACCGCCCTTGCCCCCGACCATGCCGGGGCGTGGCAGCGGCTGGGGGAGGCGTTGCTCGGTTCGGAGGAAGGCCAGGCCCGCGGGGCGTTCCTGATGGCGTGGCGGTCCACGCGACTGCCTCTGCCCTACCCGGGAGCACCCGCTGCGTGCGCCGAGCTGGTGGGCCTCCTGGAAGCCCAGTTTCCTCGCGGCGACGTGGGCTGGGAACGCGAGTTGGGGGATTTTTTGGCCGAAAGAGTGCCG
>CAMBIK010000086.1 GCA_945867435.1 Klebsiella pneumoniae | reverse complement strand
ATCGCGCGGGCCGCCGCGATCGGCGAGCGCCTGCGCGCCGAGGATGGCCTGGCAACGGCCGTTTCGATCTGTGAGAGCGTCCTCCCGACAACGCCGCCGCCCGACTGACCGCAGCGTTAGCTTCCGCCCGCGATGAAGCTCTCGGCCACGATCCGCGGCGCCACCTGGACGTTTCGTTCCGTGGCCGACGTGCTCGCCAAAGCGAATCCACCCAAGTCGGGAGACGACCTTGCGGGCGTTTCGGCCCGCGATCCGGTCGAACGCGTCGCCGCTCGCGCCGTTCTCGCGCAGTTGACGCTTGCCGAGCTGCGCGCCCACCCCGTCGTGCCTTACGAGGTAGACGAACTCACGCGACTGGTCGAAGATAATCTCGACGAAGGTGCCTTCAACGCTGTGAAGCACCTCAGCGTGGGTCAGTTCCGCGAATGGCTGCTTGATCCAAAAACGGACGCAGGGAGGCTTCGTAGCGTGGCGCTCGGGCTCACCCCCGAAATGGCGGCAGCGGCCTGCAAGCTGATGTCCAACATGGACCTGATGGTCGTGGGCAGCAAGTGCGAGGTCGTCGTGCGCTGCAACAATACGCTCGGCCTCAAAGGTACGCTCTCCTCCCGCCTTCAGCCCAACCACCCCACCGACGATGTCGCAGGAATCCTCTTCTCCACCCGCGAAGGCCTCGCGTACGGCTGCGGCGATGCGGTGATCGGCATCAATCCGGCGACCGACACGCCCGAAAGCACCGCGGAGATCCTCCACGCCATCAACGATCTGCGCGTTCGAAATCGCATTCCGACTCAGCAATGCGTGCTGAGCCATGTGCTCGTGCAGATGAAGGCGCTGGACCTCGGCTGCCCGATGGACCTCATGTTTCAGAGCTTTGCAGGCAGTGAAGCGGGGAATCGGGCCTTCGGCATCTCCGCGAAGTTGATGGACGAAGCCTACGACAAGATGCTTCGCCTGAAGAACAGCGCCGGGCCCAACTTCATGTACTTCGAAACGGGGCAGGGAAACGCCCTTTCCTCGGATACGCATCACGGCGCCGACCAGGTCACGATGGAAGCCCGCTGCTACGGATTCGCGCGCCGGTACAAGCCGTTCCTCGTGAACACGGTCGTGGGCTTCATCGGCCCCGAATACCTTGAAGACGGCCCGCAAATCACGCGGGCGGGGCTGGAAGACCACTTCATGGGCAAGCTCATGGGCCTGCCGATGGGCTGCGATGCCTGCTTCACCTACCACGCCCGCATGTCCCAAGACGAACTCGAAAGCCTGAAGGTCCTGCTCGGAGTAGCAGGTTGTACCTATCTGATGTCGATGCCCGTGGGGGACGACATCATGCTCAACTACCAGTCGTCGAGCTACCACGACATCGCGAGCGTACGTTCGCTCGTGGGCAAGGCACCCGCTCCCGAGTTCGATGCATGGTTGGCGTCTGTCGGGATCTCTTCGGGGCCGACTCCCGGAGAACGACTCGGCGACGTGTCGGTGATCCGATGATCGCCGTCGGGAAGATCGCGCCGGCGCTCTCGCGCACGCGTGACCTCGTGGCCCAACTGCGGCGCCAGCTCGGGGAAGACGACCCGAACCCCCCGCGACTGCCGCTCCCCGCCGTGCCCTTCCCTCCCGATCGCGTCTTTCCCTCTCCCAAAAAGCGAAGTCGCTTCGCCGCGGAAGCCGAGGCGCATACCACCGCGTTGGTAGGCATCGGCGCGGTCGGCACCCGGTACGCCACCGACGTGGTGCTCCAGTTCCAGGCTGAGCTCGCGGTAGCCCATGCTGCGGTGGCCACCGAGTTGACCGGTGGGTGGGCAGAGGCCCAGGGCTACTTCCCATTGTCGTCTCGCGTAGGTGCCCACCGGGAATTCCTCCTGCGCCCCGACCTCGGTCGGCGCCTGTCGCCGGAGAGCGCGCAGAGGTGGGCGACCGACTGTCGGAAAGACGTGGATGTGCAGCCGATCCTTGCCGACGGGCTGTCCGCAGTCGCGACCATGGGCGCGGGGCCCGAGCTGCTCGCCGCCTTCACCGCCGAATGTGAGCGCCGGGGATTCAGCGTCGGCACCCCCTGCTGCGCGCAGTTCGCCCGGGTGTGGTTGCAAGACGAGATCGGTCAACTTGCACGAGCCAAAGTCGCCGTGATCCTGCTGGGTGAACGGCCTGGACTGGGTACCGGCGATGGGCTGAGCGCCTACCTCGTCCACGACCCGAAGCCGGGCAACACAGATGGAAACCGCAACATGATGTCCAACATCCATGCCCGTGGCATCACCCCAGCCGACGCCGCAAAGCGCCTCGCGGTGCTGGTTCAGCTCATGCTTGAACAGCGCACCAGCGGCGTGGCATTGGACCTCTCGCCCCGAGCCGCCGAGCTGGGGGAGGCAGCGCGAGGGGGCTACCGACCGCCACAGAAACGCAGCCGACTCGTGGAGGTCTGATGCCCCTGCTCGAACCCCTGCTCCCAAAGGTGCTGTCCGTACGCCGTATTCCCGGTGCGGATCCGGCGCTGTTGCGCGCCTACGGGGCCGACCCGAACCGCCACACCTCGCTGGGCCTCATCACGGTAGACCAGGACGACCCAACCTATGTGGCGTTAGACGAGGCGACCAAACATGCCAGGGTAGACGTGGTGTTCGCCCGAAGCTTCTACGCGGGAAGCCGGCACGCGAGCGGTCCGTTGTCGGGGGAGATCCTGGGCGTGATCGCCAGCAACGACCCAGCCGAGATCGACAGCGGGCTGGACGCCCTGTTGCACACCCTCGCCCATGATGCCTGCTTCTACGGCGCAAATGCCGACGCCAGCATCGCTGTTTTCCCGCATGTGATCGCCTCGCTCGGCTCCTATCTGAGCGCGATTGCCGGGCTCCGGGTAGGCGATTCGATGGCGTACCTCGTGGCGCCGCCGATGGAAGCGACCGTCGCGTTGGACTACGCGCTGAAGGCCGCCGACGTGCGCCTCGTCAAGGCGTTCCCGCCGCCCACTGAAACCAACTTCGCAGCCGCCTACCTGACTGGGGAACTGCACGCGTGCGAAGCGGCTGCGATGGCCTTTCTGGAGGCGGTCGTCGAGGTAGGCCGTCAGCCGCGGGAGCGCTAGGGTGCCGGGAAAAACGGTTCCCTCCCTGGAACTGACCGAAGGCGAGCTGCGCGAGATGGTGGGCGCTACCCTTGACCGTCTCGGAACGTTCCTCGGCGCGCTTCCGACCGCCCACATGCACCACATGGATGGCGCCCACAAGCTCGTGAAAGCGCTCCGTGAGCCGCTCCCCGAAGGCGGCCAACCCTTCCGTCGGCTGCTGGGCACGCTGTTCGAGCGTGTGATTCCGTTTGGGCTCAACACGGCGAGTCCTGGCTATCTGGCGTACATCCCCGGCGGCGGGTTGGTTCACGCGGGAGTGGCCGACCTCATTTCCAACGTGACCAACCGCTTCGTTGGCATCTGGCAGGGGGCACCCGGCCTGGTTCAACTGGAGACCAACGTGATCCGGTGGTTCTGCGATCTCGCAGGGTTCCCAGCCGGTTCTGGCGGTCTGCTCACCACGGGCGGTTCGCTCGCCAATCTCGCCGCCATCGTGGCGGCGCGCCATGACCGACTCCCAGCCGACTTCTTGCGCGGGCGGATCTATGTGTCGGAGACGGTTCACCACTCCATCGATAAAGCCGCTCGCGTCGCCGGATTCCCGCAGGGTGCGGTGGTCCGGATTCCCCTCGACAAAGACCATCGGATGGACATGGCGGCCCTCCGCACGCAAATCGCGCTCGACCGCAGCGGAGGTTTGCTCCCCGCGATGGTCGTCGGCTCGGCCGGCACGACAGCCACCGGCGCGGTGGACCCTCTCGAAGAACTCTCTGAAGTATGCCGCGAAAGTGGACTCTGGTTTCATGTGGATGGTGCGTACGGAGGCTTCTTCTTGCTCACCGAGCGAGGGCGTCGGGCGTTGACGGGCCTTGAAAAGGCCGACTCCCTCACGCTCGACCCCCACAAGGGACTTTTTCTGCCTTACGGCACGGGCTGCATCCTCGTTCGCGACCTCACGAAGCTCCGCGCCGCCCACCAGATCGCCGCTTCCTACCTTCCCCACGCGGCCGAAGACCCGGACTGCTGGGACTTCGCGGACCTCGGCCCTGAGCTCTCCCGAGACAATCGCGGGCTCCGCGTGTGGCTCCCCCTGAAGATGCACGGGGCCGGCACCTTCCGGGCCGCGCTCGACGAGAAGCTCGACCTAACGGACCATGCCGCCCGGCAGTTGGCCAAGCTCCCCGAGCTGGACATCGTGGCGCCGCCACAGCTCTCGCTCTTCGCGTTCCGCGTGCGACACCCCGACCCCATCGAGGGCGACGCCCTCACGCGGCGCCTAGCCTCCCTCGTAAATCAGCGGCAAAGGGTCATTCTCACCGGCGTGGAGATCGGCGGTCGCTACCTGCTTCGCGTCTGCGTGCTCTCGTTTCGCACGCATCGGGAGCAGATCGACCACATGATCGAGGACATCACCCAAGCGCTCACGCAAGTGCCAGGTCGGCCACGACGGGCCAATGGTCGCTCACGAAGGGGTCCACTGCTTCCACCCAAGCCCGAATCGGGCGCAGGTGGGCACTCGTAAAGATCCAGTCCAACGTGCGGTCCGGCCCGGTCGCTCCCGGCGGAAGGTAGGTGCCGGTCCCGGACTTCAGCTGTTCAACCGGCGGGAGCACGCTGGCATGGGTAGCGAAGAAGGCATCGATCTCCGTTCGGTCGCGCGGGTGATCGTCGCGATCGGAAGGCAGTCGGTCGGCGTTATCGCCAGGAGGCAACAAGTTGAAGTCACCCCCCAGGATCGCGGTGGCGCCTGCGTTTGCGAGCCATTCACCCACGATGCGGAGCTGGCGGGGCAACGTGTCATCGCCCCCGGAAAACGCCGAGAGATGGGTGTTCCCTACCTGCAGGGTGCGCCCGTCGGCCAGCCGAAACCCGGTGGTCAACAGCGCCCGATGCAGGTTGAACCAGGCTCGCAGCTTGGGCTCGTGCAGTCCGGGGAGCGAAATGCGGCTGGAAAGGCACGGCGAGCTGCGTGAGAGCGTGGCAACGTGGAGGTTCATCCGACCGAGCGGCGGCCACGGATAGGGGACGAAACGATTGCGATGAACGGCTGCGCTTACGGCCGCGTACCCCGGCAAATCGTGCAGGAGGACTGCCAACTGATCGGCACCGTCGGTGCGCCTGGACCCCCGGTCTACCTCCTGAAGCAGCACCACATCGGCGTCAAGGGCGCGGAGCACATCGACCACCCCACGAAGCGCACGCGCCTGATCGGCGGCAGGGACCCGGACGCGCGTTCCGCCCTCATAGAAGTAGGGCTCGGCCCTACCCCCGCAGAACTGAAGGTTCCAACTCACAACCCGCAGCGACCCGCGCGCGCCCAAATCGGCCTGCGAAGCGGCGCCCGTGAGCGCTGTACCTGCGTAGCGGCGTGGGGTGCGGAGGCCTTGCGACACATGGCTCCGTAATCCGGCAGGGCGACGCGCTCCCGACGAACGTCCACCGAAAGCGACCGACGGCCGTCACCCCACCCCGCCAAAACTCGCCTTGCTCCATTGGCACAGTCGTTGCTCCCGCCGCTGACGCAACCCAGGATGCATCATGGATTCAGCGAACGGCTTCACGGTTAAATGGAAAGTAGAAGGCGAGACCTTTGTGTTCGTCGCGGATGTCGATCCGCCCACACTTCGGCTGCCCGACGGGCGCGACGTCGAGCTCTCGCTGCGCGGCTGGCGCATGCTTGGCGAAGTGCTTCGGCTCGTGGACCCGTGTGGGTCTCACGAAGCGCCAGTTCGGGACCTGATCATCGGCGCCTCGGCGCGCCCTTCGAAGCCCGGCCAGGCTCGTCGCGGTCAGGCCTGGAGTGAGGAGGATCAAGAGCGAGTGAAGGCGGCGTTCCTGGCTGGAGACGAGGTCAGTGACATCGCAAGGGCGGCAGAGCGCACGCGGGGAGCCGTCATGGCCCGACTGGTCTTCCTGGGGCTCGTAGAGGCGGAAGCGGCCGGGCTGCGCTACCCCCCTGCTGTACGTGTTCAGCCGGAGAGCCGCTAATCGGTTCCGCATCGTGCACCAAACGGTGCTCGACCCCCGTGACCGCCGCACATGGATCAGCGCCACGCGGCGATCACGGGCGAAGTTCAGATCATCGCGGCGCTCTCCGGGGGATGAGCGGGGAATCGCTGGCGGCCGCTACAACGCCATGCTCGCTGAAGTCCACATCCAAACCTCGCTCTCCTCACCTGCCAGCGCCGTAGGTGAGCCGCTCAGGGCCCCGGTCACGCCGCCCCGCTCCCAACTCACGCCGTCGGCGCTGCTCGCCACCTCGATCGCCGTTCCGACAAGGGAATACATTCTCCATTCCTCGTTGGAGAGCCGCACCACATCAGGCACCTGAGGCCACCAGGACAAGGAAAGATCATCGGTGGAACGGAAGGTCAGCCCCGCGTCGTCTGACCGCAGCGCCCCACTGAACCAGCCGTAGCATGTGGACTCATCGACACACCAAACGGCAGGGTCCACCCCGCCCTCTACACTCTGCCACACCTCCGTCGCGCCGGTCCAATGGAGCAAATCGCTGGACTCGGTACGGAACAAGCGATGAACGCCGGGCACCAGAAAGGGGTCGGGCGCGTTCGCGCACAGATCTTCTGCCGGCACCCCATAAAAGTAGAGCGCCCAGCCTCCCCCGGGCAGCGCAAAGAGCTCCGGATCGACCGCGTAGGTGGGGAGCGGCGTGTCAAACTCAAGCTCCGCGCGCGTCCAGTTGACGCCATCCGACGAAGTTGCCGCTCCGAGGCCCCCAAGACCCACCAGACCGCCCCGCATCGGCACATGCGCTTCGGCGGCGGCGAGCATCGCATCCAGATCGCCATCGACATGGATCATCACCAACGTCGTCGCATCGAGCCGAACAATATCAGGTACCGACGCTTTCGGGTACACGACGCTCGACGCCCCCTTAAACGTTGCCGCGTCGTCCGACACGAACGGCCCGCGGATGCCGTGCTCCCAGGGGCCGCCCCGGCCGGGTGCCCACTGTTCTACGATGAAACGGAGGTCGGCGATCTCGGCTTCGCTGGCGACCCCGGCCACGACATGCGCCGCAAGCACGTTGAAGGGCGTGGCGAGTTCGAGGCTTCCATCGGAGTCGCACTCAGGTCCTGGGGGGACCTCGCTCGTTTCAGGTGCGGAATCGGTGCCCGAATCCTCCGCTTCGTCTCCGGTGTGTGGCGTTCCAACTTCGTGTTCCAGATCAGAATCGCAGGCGAGGAGCCACATCAGCATGGTCGCATGATGGCGCAACCTGCGGCCCCTGTCCAGCGTACCGAACCGCCGCCCCCGCTTTCAGGATAGCCCGCACACATGGACGCTCTCAGCTACCTGGAACCCGCCGCCACCCGCGTACGCGACCCCCTCTCTGGTCGGAGCGTTTGGCTGGCCGGCTTGATCACGGAGCCCAGAATCGAGGGAGAGATCCTACGTTTCGTCCTTGCGGTGAAAGCCGAACACAGCCCGGACGACCGTCAGCGCATGAAGGAGGCCCTTCTGCGCAACATCGAGGAGAAAGGCTGGAAAGGCGAAATCGTATGCACCTTGAGGGTGGAAGGGCTGACCGCACGCACGGCGGCCCCCGCTGCCGGTCACGGGCATGACCACGGACACTCTCATGGTGGGGGTGCCGCGCCAGCGAAGGCCGATCCGGTCCGGGGGATGAGCGGTCCCGGCATGCAGCCGCACGGCGGTCCGATCACCAAATCGATGCCGCACGGCGTTACGAAAATCATTGCCGTCTCTTCAGGAAAGGGCGGGGTTGGCAAGAGTACGGTCGCGACAAATCTTGCGGTGGGGCTGGCGAAGCTGGGCCACAAGGTCGGCCTGCTCGACGCCGATATCTACGGCCCCTCGCTGCCGTTGATGATGAATGTCCATGGTCGCCCGGTGGGAAATGACGCGGGGAAGATCGTCCCTGTCCCCAGCTTCGGGGTGAAGTGCATGAGCATCGGCTTTCTGGTGGACGAAAAGGAGCCGGTGATCTGGCGTGGGCCGATGGTGATGGGCGTGGTGAACCAGTTCCTGAAGGACGTCGATTGGTCCGACACGGACTGGCTGATCGTGGACCTACCCCCCGGCACGGGCGACACCCAGCTCACGCTGATCCAGGCAGTGCCCATCACCGGGGGGATCGTCGTGACGACACCTCAACCGGTGGCCCTGTTGGATGCCGTGCGCGGCTTGGAAATGTTCAAGAAGCTCGACGTCCCGATCCTCGGCGTCGTCGAGAACATGGCGTGGTACGACCTGCCGGGAGGAGCGCGGGCCCACCCGTTCGGAGAGGGCGGTGGCGCGAGGCTCGCGACGGAGTACGGCGTGCCGCTATTAGGGCAAATCCCGCTTCGCGACGACATTCGCATGGGCGGCGATCTTGGCCGCCCCGCCGTGCTCGATGGCGATGCCACGTTCCTCGCGATCGCCCAGAAGGTCGCCAAGCTGGCCTGAAGGGATCACCCCCCGAACCGCTCCGGGCTCCATGTGGACGGGAGTGGGTCGCCATCCAGCATCGCCGCGACCAGTCGCCTGGCGGTGAGCGGCGCGAGCAAAATGCCGTTCCGAAAATGTCCGGACGCCAGCCATGCACCCCGCACCCGACCCACCAAGGGGTTTCCATCGGGAGAACCTGGACGAAAGCTCGACCAGGCGCGCAGAAGCTCGGTCCCCGCGAGTCCGGGGGCTAGTTGGAACGCATGGTCAAGCACCTGCCGAACCCCCCCCGCCGTGACCCCGCGGGCGAAGCCGACTTCCTCCATCGTCGCCCCCACCACCAACTCGTCCTCGCGGGGAACCAGGTAGCCATTGGGGCCAAAGACCACCGCGTTCGTCACGGAGGTATCGGCGAGCGCCACCAATTGCCCACGCACAGGCCGAACCGGCAACCCGTCGAGACCGCCCACGGAGGCGGTCCACGCCCCGGCGCACACGGCCACACGACCCTGAAACCGCTCGCCGTCTTCCAAGCCCACACCGTCGGCGTCGACCGTCACGACGGTGCGGCCCGAGCGGAACTCCACTCCCGCACGGCTGGCGGCATCCCTCACCGCACCGACAAGGCGACGCGTATCGAGCATGCCCTCGTCGGGTAGCCACCACGCAGACCGAGCCACGAGTCCGGGGGCGATCGCCGCGATGGCGGAACCGGCGACCGGAGCGGCGTCCTCGTCTGGCGATTCTGACTTGAGCACCAGGACGCCGCACCGACGAAAGCCTACGTCTGCCGCCAAAGAGTCTACCCACGCTTCGTACATGTCTAGGCTTGCGATCCCGAGGGTGCGCGCCGCAAGGTCCCCGTGGGCCTCGACACGCGGAGACAGGATCCCGCCCGCGGCGCTCGACGCCTCCGCCCCCGGCACCGCCCGCTCCAGGCAAAGGACATCTTCCCCCCGCCGAGCCAGTTCCAGCGCCACAGCGCAGCCCACCAGTCCACCGCCGACGACCACGTTTTTCATGGAACTACCGCGAAGGCGGGTGCCGAAGGGCCCGGGCGAGCTCGGTCGCGCCCACATGCCCGGGCTCCGCCCGAAGCGCGCGCGCCACACGACGCCCTGCCCCCTCATCATCCCCCCGGCGATGCAGGACCATCGCCAGGAAGTACTGGCCATCCGGGTAATGCGGATCGAGCTGTTCCGCGAGGGAAAGCAGGTCGAGCCCCTCCCTGGACCGCTCCTCCTCGTCGTGATCGGGATTGTGAATGCGCGCCCACCCGGCGTACGCGATGTTGCGGACGCTGTCGAGCTGGTGGTCGCGGGCCGAACTGAAACCCCGGTCCGCAGCCAACCAATCGCCCTTCATCATGTCCCGAAGCCCACTGTTGAACGACGCATCTCCTGGATTGACGGTCGCAACAGTCTCCACAGAGAGCGTTGCCATCGCACGCTGCGCCTCCTCCACGCGGACCAGCATGAGATTCGCGAGCTCACGGAGCTCCGCCAACCCGGACAAACGGAGCGACAAAAAGCGAGTTCGGAGGCGCTCTGCTGCAGTCTCCACGAGCCTTGGCTCGGCCCCGCGAGAAACGCTGAGCACCACCCAAGGCTCCGCGGTTCGAAGCACCTCCAGGTCGCGACGAAGATGCTTCGCCAACGCAGCTTCCTCGATCGTACTCAAGGAACGCGCCGAATCGAGGGAAGACGGCCGAGACGGGGGCCGAGACGGGGGCCGGGACACGGCGGGCGTTGACCGGCTCGCAACGCTGATCGGCGGCCGCATGCCCGGCGGAGTGCCGGCCTCGCTGGCGTGACGGTGCCTGTCCATGGATGGCGGGCGCCGAACCTCGTAAATGCTATCCGAGTTGTGCGTCCCGTTGCCCCCCGGCGTGGCCCCGTTCGAACGCACAGTCCCATCGCGGCGCCCAACGGTGGTGAAATGGGCGGTGTCTGCCGCCGGGAGCGCACCCGTCGGCATGGGACGCGCTTCCTCCAGCGAAAGCAGGCCGAGCGCACCGAGCGCAGCGACTTCATCGAGGACCAGACTGAAATCGATGGACGCCGCATCGCACATCGCGCCCAGGCTCATGGCCGACCCGAGCGGACGCAGCATTCGTGCGACCCCGGGGGAGATGGGCAAGCCCCCCATGGCGTCGGTCAAGGGCGATCGGGAGAGCAACGTGCCTCGAGTCGGACGCCGGGAACGTTCCGAACTGAGCGCCGCCGACCAGAAGATTTTACCGAGCGCCTGGTGCTGACCCACACCGAAGACCGTGCAGGCCTCGAACTCGACTCTTCCCCCATGCAAGGCCGCGGCCAAGGCACCGAGCTCGGCCGAATCCGCGGGGGCACCCTCGGCAAGCTTGACCCGCCGAACGCCGCTCCCCGAATCCAGAACAACAACGCCTGTGGCCCGCCGAGCCCAAAGCCCGACCAGGCGCACGGCGTTCGCCGGTACGAACGGCAACCCGGCCTGACCGGCGTGTTCCTCCGGTCCACGCGACCGCGACCGGGCGCGGATGCGATCAGCGAAATCGAGCATCGAAAACGGCCGAACCAGCACCTCAAGCGCGCCAATGGCCTCGCAGTCACGACGCAGGCGCTCATCGAGCACGTTGGCGATCACAAAAACGGGGAGATGGGCGCTGCGAGACGCGGAACGCATGGCGCGCAGGAACGCGGCGCCCTCCGGCACCATCGAGTCCACGCTGGCCACCACCAGATCCGGTTCGTTGGCCGCGATCGCCGCCATCCCTTCTCGCGGATCGGTCACCCGCACCACGGCGTGGCCCTCGTTCCCGAGCAGTGAGCTCAAGATCCGTCCAAAGTTGGGGTCGGGTTCGACGAGGAGGAGTTTCACGGGGGCGGGCGCGCCGGCATTATACAGGGCCCGAAGCGGCGCGGGAGCAGAGTGGAGTCAATTCATGGAAATTTAGTTAGAGTATGGCAGGGACTCCGCCGCGAGGGACGACCCTGCTTTTGGGCTGACTTTTCCCCAACATTGTCGGTGATTGGCCAACTCTCCCCACTGCCGACGCCCGACGCCAGCGCGTGGCGCGCACAGGCCAGGATGGCGATCTCGGCCGGCCGCGACCCGCACCCCTGGATGTCGGGCATCGTCGGCTGGTTCGGGTACGAGGCGGGCGCCCTGTTTGAGCAGATGCCCGAGCCCGCTGGCCCGCGACTCCTCCCCGATTCCTGGTGGGGTCAGGTCGAGGCGGCGGCCGCATTCGACCGCACCGGACAAGTGCTTGCCACCCGAAACGTCGACCCCTCCCTGCTGACTGGCCTGCCGGAACCGCTTCCGCCCCGCGCGCCCTTCGTGCTCGAAGAGCCGGATTCGGCGCCCTTCCTCGAGGGGGTTCGGGCGGTGACCGAACACCTGCGCCGCGGCGACTGTTACCAGGTCAACCTGTCGCGGCGACTGGTGGCGCGAGGTCGCTTCGACCCGCTGGCGACCTGGCTGCGGCTGCGCGAGGCCAACCCCTGCCGGCGCGGTCTCCTGCTCGACACGGGCGAGGGGGCCGTGATCAGCAACTCGCCTGAACTCTTGCTTCGTGCGCGCGGCCGGACCGTGTTGTCCGTGCCGATCAAGGGCACGGCACCGCTGTCGACCGACCGTTCATCGCTGCTGCGAAGCGCAAAGGAGCGGGCCGAACTCACGATGATCGTGGACCTGGTGCGTAGTGACCTGGGTCGCGTCGCCGCGCCGGGCAGCGTGCAGGCCGGTCGGCGGCGAGTGGGGCGGGTCGGGCACGTCTGGCACGCCATGCAACGCGTTCGGGCGCAGCTCGCTCCAGACGCCGACGTGGTCGATGCCTTTGGGGCCCTCTTCCCTCCGGGCAGCGTGACAGGTGCCCCAAAAGTACGGGCGATGGAGGTGATTCGCGCACTGGAGCCCGTCCCGCGCGGAGTGTACTGCGGCAGCCTGGGTTGGTTTGGTCCGGGAGGCGTGGATGCCAATGTCGCGATTCGGACCATCAGCATTCTGGGCGGGGAAGCGCACATTCAGACGGGGGCAGGTCTGGTGCTCGGGAGCGACCCCGAACGGGAGCTGGCCGAGTGCCGCCTCAAGGCGGAACGCATGCTGGAGGCGCTTTGATCGCAGGGCTCTACGGGATCGTGGACCCAACTTCGGGGGACCCGGAAGCGCAGGCACACCTGCTTGCCGAGGAAGGAGTGTTCCCCATTCAGCTCCGGTGCAAGGGTTGGACGCGGGATGAAGTGAGGCGCCTGGCCCTGCGCTGCCGCGGGCTCTCCGCTTCCCTGATCATCAACGATGACGCCGTCCTGGCCGCTGAGCTTGGGCTTGTCGCGCACCTTGGTGATGGCGACGGTGCCGCCCTCGGGAAGCACGGCAGGAGCACCCATACGCTCGAACAGGTGCGAGCGCAGCGCGGAGCGCTCTATATCGGGTTCGGACCCGTTTTCCCGACGGCCACGAAGTCGCTGCCCTGGGCCCCCCGCGGACTGGACCTCCTTGCAGCCGCCGTGCGTGAGTCCACTCGACCGGTCGTTGCGATCGGCGGCATCGGCCCCGAAAACATCGATGGAGTGCGGGCAACAGGAGCCGCAGGCTGGGCTGTCGTCGGCGCGATCTGGCGTTCGTCGGACCCCCGCGCGGTCATTCGATCGCTGCGCTGACCCCGAGCCGTTCCAGCCGCGATTGAAGGGTGTTTCGGGCGACGCCCAGCAGCCGGGCGGACGCCTTGCGATTTCCTTGGGTGCGCGCCAGCACCAGCCGCAGGAGCGCCCGTTCGGTCGCATCGACGACGAGCGTGTGGAGGTCAGTTCCTTGGCTCGCATGCCAACCCTTCACCACGGGCGCGAGCCGGGCGGCGACCAGCTCCTCGTAGCCCTCGATGTCCACGCCGGGGGTTGCGGCCACCGGGTGGAGTCGAGCGCGCAGCGGCTCGGGCAACGCGGCCGCCCGGATCAGCGGCTCGTCCACAGCGAGCAAAACATCATGGATGAAACGCTCTAATTCGCGCTCATTCTGCGGCCAGACCCACGCCTGAATCAACGCCAGCAACGAACGGTCGAAGCGACGGCGTGGCAGCCCGAGCCGCTTCGCCTGCACCTCCACGAAGTGGTGCACGAGCGGGACGAGCGCCTCAGGCCTCTCTCGAAGGGGTGAAAGCCGCAGAACGGTCACCCCGCTGAGATCCAGGGGCGTGCGACTGCCGGCCATGAGACGCCACCCGGCAGCTTCGGCCTCACGAACACGCTCACGCAGGTCTGTCGTGAGATGCGCAGATTCAAAGTAGACCGTGCCCGAGGGACCCTCCGGTTTCCACGCCGCGCCAGGAAGCACGCTCACGAAGGGCCCCCCCCGTTCCGCCAGCTCGTGGACCAACCGGGCGACCAGCTCCTTCCCCGTGCCACGAGGGCCTTCCACCAGCACAGGAGCCATAGAGCCGGCCGCCCTGGAAACCAGGACCCCCCCGTTCGCGCCGAGACCGCTGAGCCGAAGCCGCGCCTGCAACGACCCGCCCGAGCGCACCACCTTTCGTCGAAGCAACGCCTGCAACGCCATGGGTCGGCCAGGAACGGCGAGCACGCCGGGCAGCGGGGAGTCGATGCATCGCAGCGCAGGTCGGTGGGGCAACGAGGCCGCCAAATCGACCAGGAGCGCAACACGAAGGCCTGGAAGCGAAGGGTCGACGATCACGGTTCGCGTTCGGGGCATCGCAACTTGCTCCACCAGCGAGGCCCAATCGGCAACGGCGACCACCCCCCAAGCCCCCGTCGCGAAAACAGGCAGCCAGCGAGCACGCGAAGTTTCACTGTCGGTCGCGAAGACGAGCACGCGACCGGTTATCCTGTTCTACCCGCTCTCATGCCCCCTTCCCCGCTCCGGCCTTCCCGAATCGGGCCCCCCCCTCTTTCGGGCCTCCTCTTTGCCGCCATCCTGCTGTTTCCGCCACAGCTGCGTGCGAGCGACCGGCCCTTGTTCACGCCAACAGACGTGCTCGGCTCGCCCATCGAAGCGAACGATGCCGATGTTCCGGCAGACGAGCGCGAGGATGGCAGCGAATGGCCCGGA
>CAMBIK010000085.1 GCA_945867435.1 Klebsiella pneumoniae | reverse complement strand
CGGGCTGGCCCCGAAGGTGTGGACGGGGGGGGGGGCACCCACGTCGTCCACCGCGTCGAGATCGTCGTCTACGAAGGGGGGAGCCACGTCGCGAGGGACCTCGCGCGCGGGGGGAATGTCGTACGCGGGCGCAGCGTCGGCTGCGGCGTGTTGACTGCCCGGAAGTGCCACAGACTCTCGATCAAACACCACTTCGACCAGCGTGCGCGGACTCACATGGGTGGCCTTGTCGACAACGGGGGCGTCGTAGCGACTGCGTGGCGCAGGAGCCGCCGCCGCAGACCACACGCTACCGTGTACCGAAGGCAAGTCGCCCACCGGCTCTACCCGATCCTCAAACGGCGCTCGAGAACGAGATCCCGCGACGGGCGCCACAGAAGGACCGCCAACGGTGGACCGCGGGTCCGGCGGCTCGCTCTCGGCGGCATCCTCGTCGTCCTCAAAATCCTCGGCCTCAAATCGAGCCCGTACGGCCGAGCCGGCCTTCGACCCCGCGGCCGCTGCGCCGCGCCCAGCCGCGAGCGTGGCCCTGCCGAGAAGGCGCCCGACTTTGGGCGTGCCCTTTCGAACACCCTCCACCGTTGCTAGTGCCAGAGGCTGCCAATTAATGCCAAAAAACATCGTGATTGCGGCGAGCAACACGGTGGATACCCCGATCACGCCCCCCGCACGACCCACGTAAGAGACCAACGCCTCCCCGGTCAGCACGCCCATCAGGCCGCCCGGTGGGAATGCGCGCGGGCCCTCGTGTCCCAGCCCGAGTTCCAAGGCCGTCGCTAGCATCCAGACAGTGACCGCCCCGAGCAGCACGTTCCACAGGGAGTTCGATGCGCGGCCCGCTAGCCGCATCACCAGCCAGCCGCCCACCACAAGGACAGACCAACTCGACCAGCCGAACGCCTGGTACAATAAATCGGCGGTATAGGACCCAACCGGGCCCCCGAAGTTCAACACCACGGGCGCCGAACTGGGCACCGAGAACGAACGGTCGGAGGGGGACCACGAGCCCAGGCTGACACAAACGAATGCACTGGCGGCAATCCCCACGAGGGTCAGGATCTGTGTGCGCCTTGCACGCGCAGCTTGGCCCGCAGGATCCCGCGGCCGCTCCGCCACGCCTGGACTGCGCTCACGCCGCGCCGCCGGAGCTGCGCCCGCAGTCAACTCTGTCCCTCCTTGCTCCACACCCTCCTTACGACCACGCGCCACGGCAACCCCCCTTCCCCGCGCATCGTACCGGTTTTCTCTTGACGCGTCGAGAGGCCAGGGCGATTCCATCGCAGCAATCAGATCGGCGACTCGGGGATGTAGACATGATCTCCAGGCCGCAATGCCACATCCGATTCCAACCCCTTCAGGATTTTAAACAGGTTGATGACGGCTTGATCTTCGCCGCGAATCAGCTTGACCTTACGCGTGAGCGCCGTGCCGTTCGCACCGCCCGCAGCCGCTACCGCCGTGGATAGGGTCATCCCGCCATGAAAAACGAAGCTTCCCGGCTTCTGAACAGAGCCATCCACGAAGATGAGCTCTGGCGGAGGCACGACCAGGGTGTCTCCCGGTAAAATCGCCACGTCTGCGCTTGCATCGCCCCGGGTCACCAAGTCCAAATCGACGGCGAGCACCGTGCGTTCTCCCGCGACCGTCCGCCACAGCTCGGCACGGGGTGTGCTGGGGTCAACCAGTCCCCCTGAACGAACCAGGACATCGCTTACGCGCATTCGGGCGGCTGTCAGCGGGAATTCGCCAGGCGTGCCCACCCCCCCGGTGACCTTCACGATCTTGGACGTGATCTGGAGCACCGTGACAACCACCTGAGGGTCCCGCAAGTAGTCTCCGCGCAGCCTCGCCTCGATCTGCTCCTTGGCCGCCGCGACCGTGTATGCCCCGACCACCACCCGCCCCGCCGATGGAATCTCGATGCTGCCATCGGCCGCCACCGGGAAAGTGCCGCTCATGTCGACCACGCCGAGCACGTCGAGCCGAATCGTGTCGCCGGCCCCAATCTCGTAGGAAACGTCCACGCTGAGCGGACCCAGGTCGCCCGCGAACGCAACTCGGGCGGCGAGCGCCACCACCACAAGCACAAACCTGAAGAACGAAGAGATCAACGACACACCGACCCCAACCATAGCACCCGATGCAGCCATCCCGCGCACGTCCTGGCGCAGAATGAGCCCCGCCGGGCCGGATCAGTAAGCGAAGGTCGCACCGAGGGTGCCCGAGAAGTCGTCGTATTGAGTGCTGTAAAAGGTGCCGTCGCAATCACTGGACGCACATGCACGACGCACCCACGACCCCGATGCTCCGGCAGACAGGTACGGCGTAAGCTTGTACGAGGCATTGACCTTCGCGAGGAGGTTCTGGTCGCTTCGGGCAACCTCACCGTGGAAGTTGTCGAGCCGGTAGCTCAGCTCGCCGCCGACCCCCAATCGGTTCTGGATTGTGCCCTCATACCGAATGAAAACATGGTTATAAGCGACAAAGTTCGAAAACATCACGTCCTGAAAGTCCTTTCGATAGCCTGCGGAGAGGGTGTGCCCTCGCCGCGGGGCATAGGACACCTGCAGGTTGACCAGCACGCCATCACCGATGGATGTGTCGGTGGCGAAGGTTTCGTCCCCCACCTGGTTCAGTTCGTTAGAGGAACCGGCCAAGCCGTCGGCCTTGGGATCGTCGAGCACAGATTGCTCGTCGTAGATCATCTGACCAAAGCCGAGCTGCGCCGACGCGGCTAACTTCTGCGTGAATTGGCCGGTGACGCCGGCATTCAGCCGCCAGGCGTCCGCATCGGGCTTCCCGATGTAGCTGCCGATGCTCGAGCCCTCGACATCGGGGCCGAGAGCTTCGATGAGGTTGCTGTCCCATCGAAGGAAGTTGTACGAAAAATTGGCGATCATAGACGTTTTTGGAAGGAATTTCCAGGTTCCGTTGATGATCGGCCCATACTGGGTGCGCCCGTTGAAGGACGCGTTGTCTTCCGTTGTGAGTTCCAGCGGAATTGCGTAGCTGTCGACACCGAACTGGCCGAGCACATCGAACGCGAGCGCAGACCCCGGACGCAGCACCACGCCACCGGAGAAGTCATTCCCGCTGTGGACCACGTTGGCAGTGCCGACGCCTGCGGAGGTGGGAAGTTCGGCTGCCAGAGCCTCGTTCTGGAACCGATCGTTCAGCTTGACCCCAACCTTGGACTGGGGGAACAGGACCAGCGCCATGTCCGCGTCGAGATCGGCAAACCGGTCGGCGTTCTCGGGGTGGAAGTCATCGTCAGGGTAGAAGTCGATAAATGTCTTCAAGCCGTAGCCGGCACCCAGGTTGAACGCGACAGTACGTGCATTCAAATCCACCTGCAAGCGCGGCCTCAACACCCAGGCCATGGCGCTGACCTCGGGCGACTGCCCTCCGCCATCCGCGAGGTAGAGATTGGAGTGGGCCTCAATGCCAGTCATCACGGAGGGGGTGATGACCGCATCGCCAGACCGGATGTGGTCGCCGGGGCCTGCGTGAGCGGAGACCCATGGCCCGGTCGCAAACACGACCAAAAAGCCGACCTTGATCCTTACGCTCACTTTCGGCCTCACCGTACGCGCACCTATCGAAGCTCTATATCCCGTTCAGCGCAGGTTTGTCGCAACAATACCATCCGAACGTTCAACTTCAGGTCGGGGTGATATTACTGCCTAGGTCGACATAGATGAACTCGGCGATCTCCTCAACTGTACCCTCGGCGCCGCCAGAGACCGATTGAACGGTCTTGCCGGACTGACCAGAAGCACTCTTCACGCACTGCTGAGCGGCCGCGAGAATCTCCTTCGCCCGACCAAACAGAACGGCAAGCTGGCGATATTCCTGGTCTGCATGAGCCATGTCGCCTTCCGCGAGATGCGTCTTCATCCCCGTGTGGGCCCGGCCCGAGATCTCGTAGATGGTGCGTAGCTGGGGAAGCTTGTCCTCCAGACACTTGACGATCTCCGCGTTCTTAGCGCGTTCACCCTTGGCCACTTCAAGAAGCTTCGTGACCGTAGCGACCGCCGCCCCCATCTCCGTCATCATCTCGGTGGCGTTCTGCGCCTTCTCCTTGGGAGTTGCCGTGGCCGACTGTTCGGCGGTCGTGATGATCTCGGGCGTGGCCGCTGTGGCGGGAGCCGCAAGGAGGAACAGAGGCAGCAATGCGAACATGGGGTGCTCCCGATTCAGACGGTACGGGATCGAGCATACCTCGTTCTTCCGGAGGCCGCGCCCACAATCGCTTTGGCCTAAACCGCGCGACTACTGGCCTGCGAGCACCCAGGCGTACTCATCGACTGTGCCGGAGAACTCTTCAGGGAACTTCATTCCGCGGACTGCGTTCGAGATGCAGGAGCCGAGGACCGTGTTGTTTGTGGTGTTCGTAAGCACCTTGGCACCGTTGACCCTACCCTTTACGACGGTCCAAGTCACGCCGACTCGACCACTGGTGCTGGGGTCCTGCTTCAGTGCGTTCTGCAGGCATGTCTCGATGCGCCCCCTGTTCCCGCGTACGGTCTTCTGAACCGCACCCGCATCGCCCTCTTCCACATCGATATCGCCGGCATCGTCGGATTCGATCTTGGCCTTCTTGACCACGATCTTGGCTCCTTCGCCCGTGCTGACCTTGCCGACAGTCGCGTTGGTAATGCCGATCGCGATATCGCCCGTTCCCCCTCCAGATCCCTGCTTGAGCCCAATGGAGCTGGCGGTCGCGAGCTCAGCGCCGCTCACGCCCTTGAGAGCCGCATCCAAGTCCCCCGACGCGGCGGCCTGGTCGCCAAAGATGTCTTCCGCCAGCTGATCGGACCCCACACCGCTGGTGCCGAGGAGCTGCAAAAGCACCGACTTCTGCTCAAGCTGTTCAGCACTCGTAGTCTCTGATTTCGCCTCCACGGCCGATTCAGCCTTCGCCTCAGGCTCCTTCTTCGCCTCAGGCTCCTTCTCCTTCGGTCCCTCTTCGACCACGGCGACCTCGACCGGCACATCTTCTACGATCAGGTTGACCGCAGCCTCGAGGCGCTGTTCCATCGTAGGCTCGGACGGCGGTGGCGCGAGAAGGATAGCTCCATAGAACAGCACCGCGATGCCGTTGAAGAGCCCGAGAAGGCCGATAAATAGCGGATCTTCGTCGTTGAATACGCGAGCCTTGAAATCCACAGCGCTGACTGCCCGGATCGGTTCTGGCGGCGCGTTCACGAACTGGAAAAGCAGGGTCGTGTTGCCGAGCGAAATCTTTCCGCGCACATTCTCGGTGAGCTGCAGCGCCCAGAACGCACCGCGCTTCTGCATCTCACCACGCGTACGTAAATCCGAGAGGTCCCGAATCCCGTCCTTCCACGAAATTTTTCCCTCAATCGTTTCGGGCACCATCAAGGCGTAGCTACCTGCGGACGGCACAAACAGCTGATGAGTGGGCCCGAGGCCGAGGCCCTGGAACGCGAACGTGGCCTTGATGCCATCCCCCACAGTTACGACATCGCCAAAGCGGATCAGGCGTTCCTGGGCGATTTTTCCTTCTTGCACCACGCCGATGCGAAGCACTTTCGGGAGTTGTTTCTGGGGAACCTGGGGTTGGGCGGCTGCGGACATGGTCACCTGTGCGACAAGCTTACCGCGCCACCAGACACCACCCCGTGAAAGAAGTTCAAAAAACACGACGGAGAGCCCTGATGCCTTCGCCAATCGCCTGTCGGCGTCACTGCCTGCTCTGCACAAGGAAGCGATAGCGGGGAAAGCCCGCGCGCGAACCGCTCTCCAGCACCGGGCCTAGCACCGACCAGGGCACAGCCTTGTCGCACTCAACGATGAGCACGGGGTCGCCTTCGCTGTCCGCGACCTTCGTCGACGCGAGTTCAACGGAAAGGGCTTCGACGAGAGCTACAATGGCCTGCCCGTCGCGCACCAACGACCCGTCGAGCCCTCCCCCAGGCAGCGACGCGACCACGTTGCCCGCTACCGAGATGCCATCCGGGGCGACTCGCACAGTGACCCCCGATTGCGCCGTAATGACACTGGCGCCTACCGGAAGGTCCACTTCGCTGCCTCCCTGATAGGCGGGGTCGTAGAACACCAAGAGAAACAGTAGCACCAAGGTGAACATATCCACCATTGATGTGATGATCAGTCCATGATCCACGGAGTTGCGCCTGCGCCCTCGCCCGCGCCCCCGGGTCACAGAGTCCCCCCTGCCGCGCCATCGACCAACACCGGGTCGGTGAACAGCGGCAGGATGTCCTTCCCCGACTTCCGCTGGGTCGCAGCGTCGAACACACCGATGATAACGGCATAGGGCACGTTCGGACCCGGAGCCACGATCATGGTTTTGGTGTCCGGATGCCTCACCTTGGCGGTAACCATGGCGTCGGAAAGCGCGGCATAGTCGTAGTCCTCGCTGCCACACGGTGCCCTGCAGGGAAACGTAGAATCCACTTCGGAGGCGCCCTGAACCGAAAACCCCGTGGGCAGGATGCGCACAACCACGCGATCAGCTTCCTGGGCCTCCAACTTCTTGCGGCTGGGTGCCTCGGTCGCGACCACCGGAGGATGTTCGACAGCTTGCTGATTCACGGTCACGAAACGCACAGCGATCAACACAATCGGGATGATGTGCACGATGGTAGACAAAACCGGCGTGAGGTCGATCTCGGCACCCACGGGGTTCCGGACGCGCCGCCGCATCGATTAGCGTCCTGGAAAGGGGAGGACTGGCGAACCCTGTGCAGTCGATTCCGCGTTCCGCAGCGCATTGAGCAGGTTCACCATGCGGAGCCCATAGTGATCGATTTCATCCAGCAGGGCGTTGGCACGCGCGGCAATCACTGCGTGGACCACCAGGGTCGGAATGGAAACGATCAGCCCGAAAAACGTGGCATACATCGCCACGGCAATTCCGGTCGACAAGAGCTGTCCCCGCGTTTGCGCATCGGCCTGGCCCACGGCATCGAACGCGATGATCAAGCCATGAATCGTTCCCAGGAGCCCGATGAGCGTAGACACGTTTGCGATCATGGGCAGGAAGGCCAACCGCCGGTTGATCTGAGGCTGCACCTCCAGCGTGGCTTCCTCCACTGCATCCCTCATCTCACTGTCCGGACGATCAGCCCTCAACAACGCCGATTTCACCACCCTGGGCAGGGCGGCCGCGGGCTCAGCGTTGCACAGGCGCATGGCGGCATCCACATCCCCGTCCAGCAGGTGCCGCTGCACGGCAGTCATGAAGGAGGGCCCGTGAACGGCCGCCCGCAAAAACACGAAGAAAGCTCTGTCGGCCGCGATCGTGACGGCCGCGATCCCACAGGCGAGGATCGGCCACATGAACACGCCACCCTTGGCAAAGCCTTCGAACAGGAACTGCATGTGACTCTAAAAGGGCTTGTGGCGCACGCTTTCGACGACCCTGGGCAAAAAGCTCTCAGCGAGCTCCAGATCGTACTTCGGCGTCAGGTTTTGTTTGTTCATGAAGATCACGACTTGCGGCTTCTGGATGATCACCCGGACATCCTTGTCGACCAGCTTGATCCCGGCCGAAGCCTGACAGACGAATAACAGAAGTGCTGCGAACATCAGTTACCCCAGGGTGAAGGTTCAGAATCTCCAGGCGGAGGCGTTGGATCCGGCGCGGGCTCCGGTGTCGGCTCTGGCGAAGGCCACGGACCTGGCATGGGCGCTGGTTCCGTTGGCTGAGGCGTCGGCCACGGATCTGAGGTCGGCCCGGGATCGACCGGAGGAATCGGTTCGGGCAATGGTTCGGGAACCAACGGCAGCAGCTCAGCGGCGGCAGCAGCGGCAGCTTCAGCAGCGGCTGCCTCAGCGGCCGCAGCCTCGGCAGCCGCGGCCGCAGCCTCGGCAGCCGCCCGTCGGTTTCGATCCTCTTCGGCGTTCCGAACGGCCTTCTCTTGCTTCTTTCTAAGCCTTTCCTGATCAGACCGGAGCTTTGCAGCCCAGGCGTCCAGCTCTGCGACCGGGCCACCGCCGGAGCGGCGACACGCCTCGATCTCTGCAAGCGCCAAGTCCCAGGACTTCATGTAGTCGCCATACAAAACCGCGAGGTTTCGGTGGGCGTCCGCGCTGTTGGGTTCGAGCCGCAACGCGTCGTTGTAGGCTCGGATCGCCTCCTCGTAGCGACCCTCGCCCCGATAGGCGATTCCGAGCGTGAGCCGCGGGCCCGCTTTCTCCGGATTCAGCGACACCAACCGCTCAAGCAGCGGGATTGCATCCTGATAGTTGCGATTATCCAGAAAGTAGCTGCTCAAATACCCAAGTGCAGCCGCCTGATTGGGGTCCAGATCAAGCGCCTTTCGGAACGACGCCAAGGCATCGCCCCCCAACCCATCGCGCCGATGAATCTGACCGAAGTTTGCGTGGAGCCTGGCACTTTGGTTTGCACCCTCGATGACTTCGAGCGCCTTGAAGCACATGAACCTAGCCAAATCTATCTGGGATGTTTCCAGGTAAACGGCTGTCAATTCGTTGTAGACCTCGATCGCCTTGCTGTTGACCTGGAGCGCGGCCTTCGCCTCGGCAATCGCTTCTGGGTAGCGTCGAAGCAAACGGTGAGCACCGATCGCCGCCACCCGGAGATCAACATCCCGTGGGGCTTGGCGAATTCCCGCCTGAAAGCTGGCGAGCGCCGATTCATACTGCCCGCGACGAGCCGCCAGTGCGCCGAGGTTCAACCAAGACTTGGCGAACGAAGGATCGACTTCGGTAGCACGCAACCACCCCCGGCGAGCCTCGGTGTCCTCGCCGAGAATGTGGTGGGCCACGCCGATGTTGTACGGGACTTCCGGAACGTCGGGGAAGACGGATACGAGCGGCTTGAGCAGTTCCAATGCCTGGCGCGCCCGCCCGGCGTCGCGCGTGGTCAACATCGCGACCGCATCGGACAGCGCCTTGTCCGGCCCGGATGGGGTCGGGGCAGGCGCGATCCGCTCCGGTCCCACGGCACCATCGGCCACGGGGGAAACCACGACGGACAGCGGCGAACCGGGGTTGGGCACCGCGGCTTCCACCAAAGCCTCTGCCGGTAGCGGCTCATCCGTCGGCTGGAAGGGCTCGGGCGGCGCCAGTGGGGCTGCCTCCGCCACGGGCGACGTGATCGGCGCTGGGGGCACCACCTTGGGGCCACAACCAATCGAAAGAACAAGAAGAAGGCTCACTGTGCACCCCCGGCCTTCGGCGACGCAGGCCCGGCGACATCGATCAGGGTCTCAGTGTTCGCGCCTCGGGCCTCCTGACGCTCGGACGGGAAGTCAGCCGGGAACCTTGCATTTAGTAGATCAAGCGACTTGCTGACCCACACGCTCCAGCGCTTCTCGACTCGAGCCTTCTCGAGGTTCGCCACAAGCCGGAGGCGGGCCGTGTCTTCGGCCTGAATCTTGATGCGGGAGAACTTCTCGTCCACCAAATCTCTAAAGGCTGGTTCATCAGCCTTCGAGATGGTTGAGGGAGTCGGGTAGTCGAAGACGATGTCCGAGAAGCTAAACCACGCTACCCCCTGAACATACAATGCGGCAGCCGTGGCGTCATAGTCCTGGTAGGTATTGATGACTTGCAGCGCGCTATCGACGAGCTTTCGCGTCTCCGCGGGCTTGGTCTCCTTCACCAGGGTCGCGTTCGCCCTATCATCCCGTGACCACTTCACGGCTTTGACCAATTCCAGTTCCTGAAGCAGCGCCTTCGTTGGGGCCAGGGCCGCGAGCTTGCGGGCATCAGAACTGACGGCGCCGCTACGGTTGGCGCGGAAGGTCGCATCGAGCTCTTCCAACTTCAACGCCGCCTTCCGCTTGTCGCCCTTGCCAAGATGAAGCTCAGAGAGCTTGTACAGCGCCACGATGGCATGGCTCGGGTCGAAACCCGGGTGCTCGGCGTTGAATTCGCGGAGGTAGCGGTCATAGAAGCCGATGGCCTGCGAGGCATCGACCAGCTCCCACTGCTCGCCGGCCTTCCAGTAGATCGTCTCAGCATCCTGCACATTCGGAAGTTTCGCGTAGCGTTCGTAGGCGAGGGCGGCTTCCCGATGGTCGCCCAAACCCGTGCGAAGAAACGCGGCGTTGTACAGCGCTGCTGGCGCATCCACATGATTTGGCGCGAGCCGCACCAAGGCTTCAAAGTACTTGATCGCCTTATCGAGTTCAAGAATGGAGCTGTAGCCGGACGCGATGCGGAAGTACAAGGACTTCGACCGTTCATCCGCCGGATAGACGTTGATGTACTTCTCGAAAAGCACATTGGCTTGGCCAGTCTGCCCGCCCATGTCCAGCTGATTAGCTTGATTGTAGAGCGCCGCGTCGGCGTGTTGGCTCTTCGGGAAATCGACAAGGAACTTGCCGTAGCATGCGGCCGAGTCGAGATGGTTTCCGGCCTTCGACATGCCGAGGCAGATCTCCAGCGTGACGTCTCCGGCGATGTCCATGTCGCCGAACTTCGTGGCCACGGCCAGCAATTGCCCCAAGTCACCTTCGTTGGTGTACGTCTGCTGAATGAGCTTGGTTGCGAAGCCAGACTCCGGACTGCCAGGGTAGCGGTTGACCACAGACCAAAGGCGCTTCCGCGCGTCGTCATAGTAGCCGTGGTTGAACGAGATGACGGCACCGAAGTACGACATCGCCGGGCGAATCCTGTCCAAGATGGGGATCCAGTCGGGGTCGGTGAACTCTCGGTCCGAGAGGTCATCAGAGGCCACAACGAACGCCTTCTGTTCGTCGGAGATCATGTACTGAACGACTTGCTTTTGGAAGGGCGTCGTGATGGTGTTGGCCACCAGCGCACCGGGCGCGACATCTTCCAGCTTGCCGTAGGTTGCCAACGCGATCGCTTCGCGTGACTTCATCAGCTGGAACCGAGCCCCATCCTTGAACTTACTGTTCGGGTTCTTGAGCACCTGACCGTACTGGCGCGCGGCATTTACGAAGTCTCCCGCGCTGAACCAAGAATAGGCGAGGTACCACTCGTTCTCGTCATAATCCGCAGCGAAGGGGTACTTCTTCAAGAAGTCACGAAAGGTGGACGCAGCGAGTTGGCACGTCGGGATGTCGCCCGATTCCCGACAACGAACGAGCTGCTCGGTGGCGACCGTGGCGAGCGACTTCTCGATGTACCCGCGCGCCTGGGCAATCGCATCGGGGTTGTTCTTGTTTGCCTCGTACCAGGATGTACCCTCTGTGTACATCCGGCCCAGCTCCTCAAGCGCGGCACCTGCCGCCGCGTCGTTGTGGACCGGCATCCGCTTCGAATAGATTTCGGAGATCGTGTTTTGGTAGATCGGATTCTGTGGGTGCAGCGGCCATTGTTCCTGAAGGAACCTGTATGTGGCCACAGACTCCTCGAACTTCGCTTGCGTCGTGAGGATAGAGGCCAGCCGCTCGATCACATCATGCCGCCACGGCCTTTCGCCCACTTTGGCAAGGTGTGCCCGTGCGATATCCACAGGCTGCTTGCCCTGCCTATCCGCCATATCGGCGTAGGAGATGGCCAGATACTCGACAGCCTCCTTCCGCGTGTCGGCTACGACGCCCTTTCGCTGGTAGAGGGCATCGGAGTAGTCCAGCAGCTGAACCAGGTACGCCAACGCCCGTTCGTACTCGTTGAGCTTGTAGTGTGACCAGCCAAGCTTGTAGATCGCCTCATCGTAGTTCTGGCCAGTCGGCCCATCTGCCATCACTGCGCCATAGTATGAAACGGCGGTTCGCACGTTCGCTACCGGATCAGGCCGCTGCCCAGGAAGCTCAAAATAGTATTCGCCAAGGCGCATGTTCGCGTCGTTCGCGAACGCCGACTTAGGGTATTGCGTAACGATGGCGAGGTAGGCATCCCTGGCAGCGGACTCGTCGAGCTGCAGGGCGTTCCCCGAATTGTAGCACCAGCCCAACATGTAGTAGGTGTCTGGCCGGTACTCAAAATCGGGGTGGTTGGCGAGAATGTCGTTGTAGAGCGCGATGGACTTGCGGTAGTCCTTCTTGAGATCCTCCTGCACAACGCCATCGTCGGCGGCCCCTTCCGCAGCCTGCAGTTGGCCGGACTCCGCGCTTCGCAGCGAAAATTCGACCTCCGCCTCATCGTAGTACAGGTCCGCGAGGCGGAACTTCATGTCCGCGGCGTACCGGGCATCTGGATACCGCTGGAGAAAGGATTCTAACTTCGCAATCATGACTCGGCGAATCGTGCTTGCTTCATCTTCGGAGCGCAGCGCTGCGGCCCCGAACGAAGCCTTGATTCGGGCTTGTTCTTCCTGCTCCGTCAGGTCGACAATCTGAGTGACGTCTTCCTCAAACTCGGCCATGCGCTGGGCGTAGCGTTCAACAGTTTCCCGGAACGCACGCAGCTCGGCTTCTTCCGGCTGTGCGAGTGCTCGCGACGGCACAGACATGCAGAGGGCGAGGAGCACGGAGGCAAATGTTACACGCGATCTGGCGTTCATCGAGCGAGGTTCTCCCTGATCACTTTGAAGCGAACCTGGAGGGCTCGCTCCATGTCGATCCGTTCCTGGACGAGAACTTCCTGCTCAGCAGTGTTCTCCATTCGCCGCAACCAGTACACGTCGACAATGCCCTTGTCGGCATCGACCACGTCATTCTCGAATTCAGTCTGGAGTGCTCGGATTCCCCTAAGAACGGCTCGGGAAGCCACCGATTCGCTGGCAGCGGCCCACGAATCCACGCCGCGGCGAAGATCCACCACTTCTTGCGCGGCCAGCGCGAGGCGGCGGCGCACCGAAGCGGTCTCCCGGGCCTCCCCCTTTGCAACGACCTGTGCGGCCGCAGTCGAGCTGGTCTCCAACACTTCCAGCACCGACCAGAGACGATCGATCTGAGCGTAGTTCGCAGCACTGTCGGTATCCTGCGCCGAACGGCGGAGGGCCGCGACTCGCGTACGCAAGCGCTTGTACTGCGCGATCATGGCGCCGCGGCCCACATCGTCTTCCTTGATGGACCCGGACTCGACGGAACGCATCACACGCTTGCGCGACACTTCCGACTGCGCGGCCTCCAGGTCCGCGGCGGCCTTCGCGAGGTCTTCCCGCGCAGCTTGAAGCTCAGCACGCACGCGGGCCTGATCGCCCGGAGAAAGCTTCGACGAGCCGCTTCCCAAGACTTCCGCCAGGCCTCTACCGCTGGCCAAGCCCTCCTCGGCCACCTGTTGAACCCGGAAAGCGCGCTGCTGCACCTCACGCACCTGGGCCTCATAGATTTGAAGACGGTCCGTAGTGCTGCCCACGCTGGAATCGGAAGCACTTCCGCGTTCCTCAGTCGACGCCAGTTCCTTGTTTATCGCGGCAAGTTCCGCCCTTGCGGAGCCTGAGACCTTACCACGGAGGTACTGCAGTTCGGTAGTCAAAAGCCGGGCCCGCATGGCCAGCGCCGCGCCACGCATGGTGGTGAGCTGGTTGCGGGCGGCCACGAACATCCCGAGCGTGTCGCGCTCCGAAGAAAGCGCGGTCTGGAGATCGGCGACGTCCCGCTCGGCGTTAGCCAGCTCCTGTCCCTGACGGAGGGTCTCGAGGTACCCGTCGAGAGACTGGCCCACATCGCTTCGCGCGTAAAGCATTTCGATGGCATAGGCGGGGAGCCCCGACGTGCCGGCGGAATCGCCCATCCGCTGGAGAAACCGCTGCGCTTCTGCCGCCCCCTGCCCCAGTTCATCCAGACGTGCGGCCACCGGCGTGTAGGCGGCCACGACATCCTCGTAGGCCCCCCGAGCGGCGTCGTAGTTCCTTAGTTTCATGTGCAGGTGTCCCTGCAAAACCCGCAATTGTGCGGTGTACCTGTGCTCCGGAAACGCAAGGAGGAAGTTATCTACTTGCCCGAGCGCATCCTGCCAGCGTTCGGTCGCGGCGGCAGAGGCTGCGGCCTCGCCCGGAGTGCCGGGTTCGCTGCCAGCGCGTTCCGCCTCCGCCGCGCCGCCCTGCTTCACATAGCTCCACACCGCCTCGTAGAGCTTTTCAGCGAACTCAGGTGAGTCTTTGTTGATCCTGGCGTAGTAGCTACTGGCCTGCGAGAAGTCGCCCAGTTCGTAGAACAACCGCCCCAGCGCGAGTACCCCAAGATCCTGAACGCGTTTCTGGTCCTGGTCCGCTACAGGGGCAGCTTCGACCTTCTGGAACTCCGAAACAGCCTGCTTGAGGTTGCCTTCGCCGATCATCAAGACGCCGAGCTGGTACCGGGCCCGCGTGTACCAGGGGCTCGTCGGCCCGATCGCGTCGAACATGGACTTTGCGCGTGCAAATTCCTTGCGACGGGTGAAGGACTTCGCCAGCGTATAGTTCACGATGTCTGTCGTCGGCACCTTGCCGGAGACGATCCATTGGTTGTAGGACGTGGTGAACGCGGCGTCGTCTCCCACCAGCGCGTAGACCTCGAGGTTTCTGCGGACCGCATCGAAGAAGTACGGATGGCTGGGACCCTTATCCACGATGGCGCGGTAGGCCTCTTCCGCCGTACGAAGATTGTCAAGTTCGAAGGCACATTCAGCGAGATACCAATCGGAATCATGGGCCAGTGCGGCGTTGCCGAGCGCCCGGGAATCAACCAGGATGTAGAAGCTGGTCGCGGCGCTTTCAAAATCCTCTACCAGAAACGAGTACACCGCATCCTCGTAGCGTCGCCGCGCTTCCGAGACGCCGATGAGCCCCGACCGCTCCGAGAAGTTCAGGCGCGTGTCATCCACTTCGGCGCTGACGTTGCCGATCTCCTCTTCAAGCTCACGCAAGCGTTCGCCCGTCGCGTTGGGGGCCGCCAGGGCCAACGTCGGAACGAACA
>CAMBIK010000084.1 GCA_945867435.1 Klebsiella pneumoniae | reverse complement strand
CTACATCCAGGCGGCGGCGGGCACGAGCGGAGGGTCGTCGGGCTCCCCGGTGCTCGATGTCCGCGGGAAAGTCGTCGCGCTCAACGCCGGCTCGCGTCGGGACAGCTCGGCCAGCTTCTACCTGCCGCTCGACCGGGTGGAACGCGCGCTTGCGCTCATCCAGGCGGGGCAGCCGGTCACCCGCGGGAGCATCCACGCCGTTTTTGCCCGCACCGCGTGGGATGAGCTCCGCCGACTGGGACTTCAGCCATCCACAGAGTCCGCAGCGAGGAAGCGGGACCCCGAGGCCACGGGGCTGCTGGTGGTGCGCGAGGTGCTCCCCGGCGGCCCGGCGTTTGGCAAGTTGCAGGTCGGGGATGTGCTGGTCAGCCTCGACGGGTCGCCGATCAACACCTTTTTGCCGCTGGAAGCCAGGCTCGACGACCGCGTGAAGCAGACCGTGACCCTCGGCATCGAACGCGCGGGCCGCCCCGAAACCGTGGTGGTCGATGTGCTCGACCTGCACGCCGATACCCCCGCGGCCTACCTCGAGATCAGCGGCGACCTGGTTCACGACCTTAGCTACCAGCAGGCGCGCAACCACAATGTCCCGGTGCGCGGCGTGTATGTCGCCTCCTCTACCTACGGTTTGGGCCACGCGGGCGTGCCGGATGGCGCACGGATCGACAGCGTGGATGGCAAGGACACCCCTGATCTCGCCACGTTCGAAGCCGTGGTTGCTGCGATCCCCGATCAGGCTCGGGTGTCGGTGCGCTACATCGAACTTACCGAGCCCAACCGAGTGCAGGTGGCCGCGTGGCGGGTGGATCGCACGCTCTTCCCGGCGCGCCACTGCGTGCGCGACGATGCGTCGGGCAAATGGCCGTGCGTGGACCTTCCCGCGGCCCCTGCCGCGGCCGTTCCGATGGCCACGGCCATCTCCTTGCCCCCGCGCCCGCCGGGGCCGCCGGGCAAGGTGTCCGATGCGCTGGTGTGGGTGGAAGCTCGACTCCCCTTCGTCCTTTCGGGGAACGAGGGGGATCTCTACTCGGGCGTCGGTGTGGTGGTGGATGCCGCTCAGGGCCTGGTGCTGGTGGACCGCGACACCGTGCCCCAGTCGTTGGCCGATATCAGCGTTGTCGTGGGCGGTGTGGTGCGGTTGCCCGCCCGCGCCGTGTACTTCCACCCCGAACACAACCTGGCCGTGATTCGCTTCGATCCTAAATTGCTGACGGGTGAACCCTTGGGCGAAGCTCGCTTCGACCGTCGCCGGCCTGCCACGGGTTCGTCGGTGTGGCAGGTGGGGCTCAACGGCCGCCTGGAGGTCGCCTGGAGCGAAACCCGCGTTCAGGGCTACCGGCCCTTCCCACTTTTTGCACCGAGTGTTCCACAGTACCGCGATCACGACGTGGATTTGCTCGCGACCGTGGATGCTCCGTTGGAGCGCGGCGGCGTGGTCATCGACAAGCAAGGGGAAGTCGTGGCCTTCCTTGCTTCTTTCCTTTCGGGGAGCGGAAAGAGCCAGAGCGCGGCGTTTCGGGGGATCCCGGCCGACATCGTCGCCGACGTGGTGGACGCGCTCCGTGCCGGAACGCCCCCGCCCAGCCGCACGCTTGGCGCGGCGTGGACTCCGTTGCCGCTCGCCCTCGGGGTGGACCGGGGCCTCTCCCCGGAAGCGGCCGGAGCGTTCGCGAAGGCAGGGTTGTCCCGCATCTTGACTCTCACTCATCTGTCACCGGTCGGCGGTGCCTTCGGTCGCTTGCAGGAAGGGGACCTGTTGCTGGCAATAGAAGGTCGCCCCACCGCCAGCTGGCGCGATCTCGACCTTGCGGCGGCGCGCCCTTCGGTGCGGCTCACGGTGTGGCGCGGCGGCGGTCCGGTCGAGGTCGATGTGCCGCCGACCGAGACCCCGGTCGGCGGTCTGGACCGCGCGTTCGTTTGGGCCGGTGCGTTGATCCAGGACAATCCTTCGGTGCTCTCCCTTCAGCGGGGCCTGCCCGACAAGGGGGTGTACATCGCCTGGCGCTGGTTCGGCACCCCGGCCGACCGCTACGACCTCGATCCCACCTGGCGAATCGTAGGGGTGGGCGGCACCCCGGTGGCCGACCTCACCGGGTTCATGGCCGCCGTGGCTGGCCTTCCCGACGGCGCTGCCGTGCGGCTGGACCTGCGCGATTTGGATGACCGCCCGCGGGTCGCCACCCTGAAGCTCGATTTGGACTCTTGGCCCGCGGCGAGGCTGGACCGCGGGCCGAACGGGTGGGTGCGTACGCCGGTGCTTTGAGGGGTGGTTGATACCAACTGACGCTCTCTGTTCATGCCGTCGTGACAGCACGGACCCGAGCCGCCGCAGCAAGCCCCTCGAGACTTCTCTTACGTTCGTCCGGTGTCTCGCGCGGCGACCCCTCACAAAAAGGTGAGCACCACCGCCGCCATCGTGGTGTGGTCGAGCGGCTGGTAGTCTTCGACCGGCACGTTGTCAAAGGCCAGCTGATGGCTCAGCTTCAGGCTCACGCGCCCGGTGAGCACGGCCATGACGGCCACCGTGTTGTTTACGCGAAAGTCGGTGGCGTCGAGGAGGCCCTCGTAGATCTCTAAGGTGTCCTCGATGGCGACGTGCTCGTTGAAGCGGTAGCGCACGCCGAGGAGCACGCGGGCCGCCACGACCGTGGCCGCGTTGGGTTCGATACCCTCTACGAAGTCCTCCCGCGCCACATCCACGCCCAACTCACCCCGGAAGGCGGTCTGCACGGTCTCGAGGAAACGGTGTGACCACCCGACCTGGCCGTTCAAGCGGTGGTCGTACCCAGCGAACGTGTCCACGAACGCGCCGGCGAGCCCGTACACGCTGTCTTTCTTGCTCACGAAGCGGTCGTAGCGCAACGTGACGAACTGTCGCTCTGCGGTCTTTACGAAGCCGACGGCGCGCTCAATCTCGTTGAGCTTTCCGTCCCCATCGGCGTCGATCTTCGACTGGCCCCAGTTCACGCCGAACGTGCCGCTGAGCGCATGCAACGTCCAGCGATAGTCCACCTTGCCGACGCCCGTGAGCGCCATGGTCTCGGTGTTGCCGAAGGTGAGCGCGCCGCCCAACTCGGCCGTGGCGTGAGCCCCGGGAGCAGGGGTGGTTTCCGTGCCGCCCTTTGCGCCGGCAAAACTGGACTCCTCCGCCAGGGCGCTCGCGATGAGCAACAGAGCGGGGGTCAACCTATCCTCGTGGAGCCCATGCCACCGTGTACCGGGGCCCTCGCCGTCTCGCCACAGGAATCGGCCCGCGATACCCGCCCGCATGACGTCCTGGAAAGCCGGCGATGCCCCCATTCGTGCGCTGTGGGCCCTCGATCCGAACGTGGACTACCTGAACCACGGCAGTTTTGGGGCTGCCCCGCGCTCGGTCCTCGCCGTTCAGGCGGCCCTCCGAGAAGAGATGGAGCGAGGACCGGTCGAGTTCCTCGCCCGCCGCCTGCCGGAAAGGCTCTCGGCGGCGCGGTCGCAGGTGGCGGCTTTCGTGGGTGCCGACCCTGCGGGTGTGGTGTTCGTGCCCAATGCGACCCACGGCGTGGATGCTGCGCTTCGCGCGATCGACTGGCGCGCGGGCGATGAGATTGTGCACGCCGACCACGGGTACATGGCGGTCAAAAAGGCGATTCTTCGACTGGGCCATCGTCATGCCGTGCGCCTTGTGCCGGCCATCCTCCCGTTTCCGATCTCGGATGTACAGCAGGTGATCGACGCCTTCGCGGCTGCGATCGGCCCGCGAACGCGGCTGGTGGTGGTGGACCACATCACTTCGGCCACGGCACTCATTCTGCCGGTCGAGGCACTCGTGCGGATGTGTCGCGCCCGTGGCGTTTCGGTGCTGGTGGATGGTGCCCACGCGCCCGGCTTCCTCGACGTGCGCATCGACGAGATTGGTGCAGACTTCTACACGGGGAATCTACATAAGTGGGTGTGTGCGCCCAAGGGTGCAGCGCTTTTTCATGTACACGCCGACTGGCGCGACCGCGTTCATGCTCCGGTTGTCAGCCACGGCTACGAGCTCGGTCTGGACGCCGAGTTCGGGTGGACCGGCACCTTCGACCCCACCGCCTGGCTGTCGGTCCCTGCCGCCCTGGACCATCTCTTTGCCCTGGGCCTCGATGCGGTCCGCAAGGAAGGCCACGCGCTGGTCCAGGCGGGCCGGAACGAGCTCGCACAGGCCCTCGGTGTCGACCCCCTTCACCCGGACGACCCGAGCTGGTATGGCCAGATGGCGGCGGTGCTGGTGCCCTGGGCGCGAGGCGCGGATGGACCGGCGCTCAATGCGCGGATGTACGCCGAGCATCGGATCGAGGTTCCGTTCAGCAGCTACGACGAGCGTTGCTTCGTGCGCGTGAGCGGCCAGGCCTACAACACACCCGAGCAATACATTCGTCTTGCTCGTATTCTACATACCTGGCGTTGAAGTATACTACTCTTGATACACCGCGAGCGCGGCCCCCAGGATCTCAACGCCGCGACGCACGCTCTCGGGGTTCTTAACGGCCGCCAAGCGGATCTCGTCGCGACCATCTCGAGGGTCGGCGTAGAAGCCCGGCCCCGGGGCCACCACGAGGCTCTCCGCCCGCCCGCTGCTGTGATCGCGGAACTGCGAGACCAGGAAGCGCGCAAAGGCCTCGGTGTCACGCACGGGGAGCCGCACCATCGTGTAAAAGGCACCTTCAGGCCTGTGGAATGCCACTCCCGGTAGGGCTGCGAGGCTGTCCATCATTGCGTCGACGCGGGCACGGTAGATGCTGCGGAGCTCGGTGTAGAACGCATCGGGGAGCTGAAGTGCCGCGATGGCCGCTTGCTGCGCTCGCGGTTGCGGTCCCAGCCGAGCCTGGCCTAATCGCTCGATCCTCTCCATGAACGCAAGGTTCCGCGACAACAGAAAGCCGATGCGGAGTCCACACGCGGAGAAGGTCTTCGAGGTGCTGTCCACCACGATCACATGGTCTTCATGCCCGGCGAGCTCAAGCGCCGACGGAGGCGGGCTCGAGAACCAAATGTGTCGATACACTTCGTCGGCCACGACCCAGAGGCCACGCGAGCGAGCCCATTCGGCCACCCGGCGCAGCTCGCTTTCCTCGTACACGGCTCCCGTAGGGTTCCCCGGGTTCGCGAAGAGGAAGATGCGGGTACGGTCGGTCACATGTCGGTCGAGGACGTCGTTGGGAGGGATGCGGAAGCCTTCGTCTAGCCGGGTGCGGAGGGGCACCACCTTGGCTGCGGCCACCGTGGCAAAGCCGTTGTAGTTGGTGTAGTACGGCTCGGGAACGAGGATCTCGTCGCCCGGATCGCACAGCGCGCAGAAGGCGAATAACAGTGCTTCGGAGCCGCCCTGGGTCACTACGCAGTGCTCGGGACCGAGCCCCGGGGAGGTTCGCCCGTGGAACGCCGCCGCCGCCTCGCGGCACGCCATGAGGCCGCTGGCCGGTCCGTAGGCGAGCACGGGGGAGTTGGCTGTGGCCAACGCATCCATTACGGATTGGGGTGTTTCTACATCGGGTTGGCCGATGTTCATCTTGTGGAAGAACACCTCAGGTGCCTGTGCGACGAACGCATCAAGCTTCCGGATCGCGGATTCCTGGATGAGCTGGGCTCGGTGGCTCAGGCGCAACGGGGGCCTCTCGGGGCGCCAGAGCTAACCGGCCGTTGAAAAACGGGCACCGACCTGCGGGAGCCGACGGGGTGCGAACGCGCTGCAGCGCCGCCTGAGTCTCGATGCGGGATCTTGACTATGAAAACGAAAGTCAAGTGTCGACTGGTGCGGTACACATCCTGGCCCACCCGCAGCAGATCCCGCCGTAGCTCGTGAGGTCAGGGAAAATGGGGCTGAACCGTTACTCGACCCCGAGCCCGGGGCATGGCCCGTTTCCAGTTCGGCACGCATCCGGGGCCAAGTCCTGGCCGAGGTGCCATGGGTCTGACACGGGCGTTGCCTACATTGCCCGCCAACCTGGACTAGACCATGCGCGCAAGCCTCTTCCTCTTCCTCTTCCTCTCTCTCCCTCTATGTTTCTTAGCCTGTGACGGTGGGAACGACACCTCCGACACCAGCGACACCGACACCGACACCGACACCGACACCGATACCGCCGACACCGACACCGACACCGGCGACGCGCCCTTCTGCGAGACGCCGACCGCGTGCGTGGACGTGGGTGGCGCCTGCGCTTTGGAGGGCGTGCAGACCGAGGACCTGTGCCTCACCAAAGACAAGGCGTGGCTGCTTCGGGGCGGCGTGACCATCGGCGATGACGTCAACCCCACCACGATCAAGATCGAGCCTGGCACTACGGTCTACGGCGAGTCGGCGCAGGTCTCTTTCCTGGCGATTGCGCGGCACTCGAAGATCATCGCGGAGGGCACCGCCACGGCGCCGATCGTGTTCACGTCTGACCAGCTCGACGGGCAGCGCGGCCGCGGCGATTGGGGCGGACTTGCCATCAACGGTCTTGCCACGATCAACGGTTGCGACGGGTCGGACCCCTGCGAAGCGGAAGCCGAGGGCGGGGTGGGCAAGTACGGGGGCGACAACGACGCCGACAACAGCGGCATCGTCAAGTACGTCCGCCTCGAGTTCGGCGGGGTCGTCATCTCGACCGACAACGAGATCAACGGCTTCGGACTGGCCGGTGTTGGTTCCGGTACGATGATCGACTACGTCCAGATTCACGCGCAGAACGACGACTGCATCGAGTTCTGGGGCGGGACGGTCAGCGCCAAACACATCGTCTGCAGCCTACCCGGTGACGACGGGATCGACTGGGACTTCGGCTGGCGTGGGAACATGCAGCACGCGCTAGTCATCCAGGACACCGTAGCTGGCAACAACGGGATTGAAGCTGATAATCACGAGAGCGCCTTCGCCTCTGAGCCCGTCAGCAACCCGACGCTGTCCAACCTCACGCTGGTGGGTGAGCCCACGATCGCGGCGAGCAACTACGGGACGATGTTGCGCCGCGGCACCTCTGGCCACCTGACCAACGTCGCGATCACCGGGTTCTCGAAGGCCTGCCTGTCCATCCGCGACCAGCAGACCTACGACAACTTCGCGACCACCTCCGCCATCGACCACACGATGATGGCCTGCGCCAAGCCCTACGAGGAATCCGCGGACGAGATGGAGTCAATGCAGGAAGAAGACGTCTTCGAGGCCGAGCTCACCAACGCGATCGAGGACGACCTGATGCTTACCAGCGTGGCCGTGACCGGGCCCGACCTTCGCCCGAAGAGCGGCTCGCCTCTGCTCGGCGCGGGGCAGTCCCCAAGCGGCGCCTGGTGGGACGCGGCCACCTACGTGGGTGCCTTCGACGCCACAACCGACTGGACGGCGGGCTGGACATCATTCCCGTCCAACTAAGCACATGACCATCCTCGTCCTGTCGCTGTCCGTCGGATTCGCTCAGGAGGCGTCGGCTTCGCCGATTCCTGCCGGGCGCGGACGCCTCAGCGGTCTCGTTCTCGACACCAAGGACTTCCCTGTCGTTGGCGCCGAGGTGCGCGTCATCGGCGGTAGCGAGATCTCGGTGAGCGACGCCTCCGGTCGCTACACCCTCGACCTCGCGCCCGCCGACTACGTCATCGACCCCACCGCCGTAGGACTCGATCCCTACGATTTTCCTGAAGCGCGCGTGGTCGAGGGCCGGGTAAGCGAGGTGACGGTGCGGATGGTCGCCGTGGGCCAAGGCAACTTCGAGCTGGTGACGGTGTACGCGCCGGCGACCGTTGGCGCGATCAGCGCCGCGATCGAGGAGCGCAAGCAGAGCGCCAGCGTCGCGGAGGTCATGGGGCAGGAGCAGATGGTCAAGTCGGGGGACAGCACGGCTGCCGCCGCCCTGACCCGTGCGACCGGCCTTACGATTGTGGACGGGCGCTTTGCCTATGTCCGCGGCATGGGCGATCGGTATTCGGCGACCCTGCTCAATGGCAGCGGTCTGCCCAGCACCGAGCCGGAAAAGCGGGTTGTTCCGCTCGACCTCTTCCCGACCGCCCTGGTCGAGACGATGTCGGTGCAGAAGAGCTTCTCCCCCGACATGCCCGCCGAGTTCGGCGGTGGCCTCGTGGACGTGCGCACGCGGCGGATGCCCGTCGCACCTCTGTTTTCGCTGCAGCTCAGCGGGACCTGGCGGGGCGGCGTCACGCTCGAGGAGGGGAATGTCGGCGCGCAGGGCCCTAGCGACTTCTTCGGGTACGGAGGCGAGTTTCGTGCGCTGCCCGCCGGCGTCGCCGACGCCTCCGAAGCGGGTATTCTCAAGCCCGCCGGCCGTTTCACCGAGGGCGGGTACACCCACGAGGAGCTCTTCGCCCTCGGTGAGTCGCTCCCGAACCACTGGGCCTTCGACACGGCGCAGACCATGCCGAACGTGGGGTTGAGCCTTGCCGCGGGGCGCCGCTGGTCGCTCGGGAGCCTGGACCTCGGGGGGCTCGTGGGCCTGGTGTTCGACAACAGCTGGGACATCGACCGTGGCAGCCGCTCGGTGTACTCACTCGATGGCGAAGAGCTCATCGCCAAGCGGGTCACGACCTTCAAGGAGACTTCGAACACCGGCCGACTCGGAGGTGGACTCACCCTCGGCGCCGAGTGGACTGGCGGTCAGTACGTCCAGGCCACGACGATCTACTCGCACTCAGGCAAGAGCGAGGCGTTGACCTGGCTTGCCGACGATCCGACTGGCGACAGCGACACCCAGAACTACCGCACGGGCTGGAGCGAGCGGCAGCTCTTCTACCAGCAGCTCGGCGCCCACGTGATCGTAGGGCCGGTCGTCGCGGATGCGCGGTACGCTTACTCGGCGGCCGAGGGCAGCGAACCTGACGGGCGAGAGTGGACCTACAACATTGTCGACGCGACGGAGTACCTCGCCACCACCGGCAGCTGGAACGAGATCCGCTACGGGCAGCTGCTCGACCGCGCCCATGACGGGCGACTTGATCTGACTGTTCCGTTCCTCGCGCTGCAGGGCGAGCAGAAGATCGCGTTCGGTGGCCAGATCGTCGAGCGGGACCGCGCCGCCGCAACGAGGCGCTTCGAGTATGATTTTTCAGGTGTCGAGGGCTTCGACCTAACGATGCCGATCGCCGAGATCGTCACCAGCGATACGATCGGCCCAGCCGCGGAAGACGACACGAGCTATCTCGATTTTCTCGAGAATACCGCGTCGACCGACGACTACAGCGCCACCCAGGAGGTGATCGCCGGGTATGCGATGGCCGACCTCAAACTTCTCCGCCGCGTCCGGGCGCTCGTTGGTGCACGTGTGGAACAATCCACGCAAGCGGTCGAGACGGCGGAGCTCTTTGCAGCCGAGGGCGCCGCGACCGTGACCAGCGAGCTGTCCACGCTCGACGTTCTCCCCGCGGCGACCTTCACCCTCGGCCTCGGTGCCGGCGAGGACGTCGACACCGTTCAGCTCCGCGCTGGATACGGACGAACGCTGTCGCGACCGGAGCTGCGCGAACTCTCCGTCGCCGCGTTCTACGATTACCGGACCGGCCGCCTGCTCTTCGGGAATCCCGACCTGAAGCGGGCGACGATTGAGAACGTCGATGTGCGCCTGGAGTGGTACCCGACCGACGGGGAGGCGCTCAGCGTAGGAGGCTTCTTCAAGGTTCTCGATCATCCGATCGAGTCGGTGGTGGCGGTGTCGGCGGTCAGCGGGAGCGTGGGGACGTTTGCCAACGCGACCAGCGCCGTGGTCGCCGGCGGCGAAGTTGATGTTCGCAAGGGGCTCGGGTTCCTGCCCGGCGCGGCGAAGTTCATGTATGTGGCGGTCAACGGCGCGCTGATCCATTCCGAGGTCGACCTCTCTGAGGCCGACGGCGCGCAGACGTCCGGCAAGCGTCCGCTTCAGGGGCAGTCGCCGTGGGTGGTCAACGCGCAGTTGGGATGGGACTTCGACCCGACGGGGACGGGTGTTTCGCTGTTGTACAACGTGTTTGGTCCGCGGCTCGTAGAAGTGGGCTCTTCGGGCCTTCCCGATACTTGGGAGCAGCCGGTCCACCGGCTCGACCTGATGGCGTCGCAAAAGCTCGGGGGTGCGTTCCGCCTGCGGGCCAAGGCGACCAATCTGTTGGATTGGCCTCAGCAGACGACGACGGGGGAGATGATCAGCGAAGAGACGCGCGACGGCTGGTCGGCCGGACTCTCGTTGTCGTGGGCGCCGCCGCCGTGATTGGAATGCTTCATAGGACCGCGTAGCGGGCGCCCCGCCCCCTCACCGCACCGGTGCGCCTCCATGTGCAGAAACCGGTCCGTATACTCCGGCCTTTCCCCAGGCTCCCCCAGCACGATGGCCCGCTCGGGCCAGCCGCGACCGCGCACGGACAGCCCACGAAGCACGCGCCCCCCCGTAAGCGCGCGCATACCGTCAGGGTGACTCAGGCATCGCAGCGCGAATCGCTTAGGCGAACCCCCGCCTACACCAGTCCGCCCAGCAACGCGCTAAGCTCGGCTCAACAACACCTCGTGCCTCGGTGCCCCCCGTAGCTCTCCCTTTCCCCTCTGGCTGGTTCGCGCTTGCGCGCGCTGCCGACCTGCGCCCCGGTCAGGTGCAGCCGGCCAAGTTGGCCGGGCTCGACCTCGTGCTCTTCCGCGACGAAGCCGGAGACCCGCACGTCCTCGACGCCTTTTGTCCGCACCTCGGCGCGCATCTGGGCCATGGCGGCGTGGTCCGCGACGGCACGCTGGTGTGCCCGTTCCACGGCTTCCGCTTCGCGCCCGACGGCACCTGCGTCGCCACTGGATACGGCACCAAGCCGCCCCGGGACACCGCGCTGGCTTGCCACGCTGTCGCCGAGACCGGCGGCTGGATCTTCGCGTGGTTCGACCCCGAAGGCGCCGCACCGTCGTGGCACCCGCCTGCGCTCGCGATGGAAGGCTACACCCCGGTTCAAGGCTCGGTCACCGAGCTGCGCACCCACCCGCAAGAGACCACCGAAAACAGCGTTGACCTCGGTCATTTCCCGTTTGTACACGGGTACCGCGACATGCAGATCCACGCCTTCGACACCGAAGGACCGCACCTGCACACGCGGTATTCCTTTGTGCGGCCCTCGGGTTTTCCGGGTCTTGGACGCGACATCCGGGTAGAGATTTCCGTGCACGTCTGGGGGCTCGGGTTCTCTTTTGTAGACGTCGTACTGCCGGCGCTTGGGCTGCACACCCGTCAATACGTGCTGCCGACGCCGATCGCTCCGCGGCTCACCGCGCTGCGACTGGGCATGGCGCTGCGCAAGGGCCCAGAGGCCGACTGGCGCTTGAACATGCTGCCGCGCTGGTTCTTTGACGGTTGGGTGGCCCGTAAAGCACACCAATCCTACGTCGAAGACGTGATGCAGGATCGGGATGTCTGGGAGCACAAGACCCACGTCGCGCGGCCGTTGCTGGTCGAGGGCGACGGCCCCATCGGGCGTTACCGCGCTTGGTGCAGACAGTTCTACGCCGCCCCCTGCACAGAGAGCACCCCGTGACCGTCCCGCTGATGAATTCCCTTCCGCCGATCTTCATCCTCTCGGCCCGCGGACGCCCTGCCAGGCTGGATCGGCTCGCAGCCGGCACCGTGGTTCCCGACATGGCCGCAAGCACCGCCTCGTCGGGGGCGAGGGTGAGGTCTCGCCCGTAGCCGGTCAGGAGCAGCCACGGGGGCCATTCCCAGCGTGCGACGAGCTCGGCGTACAAAGGCTCACTGTCGGGATCCGCGCTCGCGTCGAGCGTGTCGAACTAGCGCTGTCCCTGGTCGATGTACGCCGCGTCGGACAGCGCGGGGGAAAGGCACGTCGGCATACGGCATCAGGCTCCTCGCAGGCGAGCAGGAGCACAAGCCTGGACGAACCTCTTACCTTTGGATTCGCGAGCGACGACGATGCCCCAGTACTCCAGCCGCGACGACGGACCCGAGCACTCCGGGTACCCCCCCCCCGTGGCCGCACCCGCAGCCGCCGATCTCGTCGAAGCGTCGGGCTTCCCACCGCAACGCGGAGCTCCCCCCCGAATCCTCGATCTCCGCCGCAACGCAGCCCCCCGTCGCATCGCACACGAACCCCTCCACACCGCAATCCCGCGCCGTGTAGGCGCCCGCCGCGCAGGACTCGAACACCCCGGAGGCGGTACAGGCCTGAGAGTCCGGGCCGTTGGGGCACCGCGCATCTTCGCACCCCGCCGGGGCATCGCCCTCCCAGCATACTTGCCCATTCACCGCGCAGTCTCCCTCGGCGTACAGGCCGTCGGTGCAGGTCGCGTACAGGCCAGCGTCCGTACAGAATCCCGAGTGCGGACCGGCCTCACAACGGGGGTCCATGCAGGCAGCGCCGCCGGAATCCGTGCCACAGCTCAGCGCAAATACGCCACAATCTCCCACCGAATACTGTCCATCGGCGCAATAGGCGACAAGGCTCGCGTCGAGGCAGGTAGCACCGCTGCCGCTGCCGCCGGGGCAGCGATTGTCTACGCAGTAGGCGTAGTCGCCGTCTTCTTCGCAGGTGGCCCCGTAGGCCGCGCAATCGCCCGAGCCCAGAACCCGACCTCCCTGGCAGGTGCTGACCACGGTACCCTCGCACCAGCGCCCACTACTCACGACGCACTTGGCGTCGAGGGTGTCGGAATATACGATGCCGAGGTGGTTGGAAACGGTGCGCTGCGAGCCATCAGACGGGTTGTTCTTGACGTCGCCCTCGATCACCAGCGTGGTGCTGCCCCCGCCGTCGAGCATCGCGCCGGACCAACACCCCATTTCAAGGAGCAGGTCCCGAGTTTCGTCGCAGGTCATCCCATCCGCGCTGCCGCTGCGCCCATCGATCGCGAACAGCCAGAGCGTCGTGCCATCGGCTTCCAGGCAGATCGCGCTGCGTGGGTTTTGGGCGGTGTCATAGCACCCAGGTTCGGCCACCCCGTTGGAGACCAGGATCTCCCCGTTCGCGCCCACCGCCTGGAAATAGCGATACGGTGCGATCGTCGGGTTCGAGAACCACCACGCCTCGTCGAGCGGCAGCTCCGCGTCGATGGTGCACGTCTTGGTCGCCGTGCAGGCGAAATAGCCCCACCGGGACCCCAGGGTGTCATTGACGATGTGATCGTGCCACTGGGACCCGTCGGAGATCGCCATCCCCACCGGGGTGTTTCCGTCGGACCAGTCACCGTTGATCGCGACCAGGACATCCGCGCTGGCTGCGAACCGGCTCGTCGTCGTGTGCCGCTCGGCGCCATCTTCGTTGGCGGAAGCATGGATCCCCACGTTGGGCACCGTGAGATCCACGCGCACGGCGTAGATGTCCTGCGGTTCCGAGGTGGTGCGATGCAGGTAGTCCACCCCGGTGCGAATCGTTGTCCACGTGTCGGCCGCTTCGGCGTGGGGGCACAGGAGCAGCACATGGAGAAGGAGACCCACGGATTGGCTCTAATCTCACAGCCGACGCGGAAGCCATTCGTCCGCCCAAGAATCGCGAATGCACCCAGGTTCGGCATTGATCGTGGCGTTGTCTCTGACGGCGATAGTTCGAAAAGCCTGTAAGCCAGCCTCTAATTTCCACGTGACCTACACCCAACGCCTGAGCAGGTACGCGCCCCAGACGAGCGCCCCGCACGGCCCCATCGAGAGCAGGAAGTTGGCGGTCGACGGCTACGCCGACGGCGGTGCCACCACGGACGCTTACCGCGATCTCCCCAGTCGCTACGTCGCAGATAGCACCGACTGTGACGACACCAGCGCCCTCTACCACCCAGGCACCACCGAGTCGGATTGCACCGACCCCAACGACTACAACTGCGACGGCTCGGTGGGCTACGCCGTCGCGGGGAACGGGTGACCCCCGCCAGCCCGCGCGACTGGGACGACGCCTCGACGCATCCCCTGGTGTCGCGATGGGTCCCTGCAGCCGGGTTCAGCCCGACGCGAAGAGCTTCCGCATCTCCGGGTGCGGGGTGCTCGCGTTGCGCTGGCCAACCCCTGGCCACCCGCTCCTCGCGCTCGACGCCGCCGAACGCCAGAGTCGCCGCCGGTCCTGGAGCCAACGCGCGGGACGGTGGAAGGGCACCCCGCAACCATCGTCGTAAGCGGAATTAGCGTGAACGTGGTCCTCAGATGCCTGACTACTGGCAATACAATGAGTATATATTTGATATAATGACGATGCGGATCGAGTGGCATTTTAGGTTCAATGTGTAGTCGCGCTCTCCAAGCCCCCACGTTCCGGACGCCATCGGGTCACCGCGTTGCCGACTCCGGTTAGTCCGCGGACGCATGCTCTTGTGGCTCACCGCTGCCCTCGCCGTCGAGCCGACCGGGGCCCCCACAGGTGTGCCGCCCGCGCCCGCCGCCCCCTCACCCGCCGAGGCGCCGGCGGCGTCACGGGCCGCGCTCCCCTCCCGGGTGAGCGTGCCCAGCGCGCCCTACCCGGAGGCCGCGCTGGCCGCCGGCCAGGAGGCCAGCGTACTGCTCGAGGTGGCAGTCACCTCCGCCGGCGATGTGTCCGGCGTGGGCGTGGTGGAGTCCGCCGGCCCGGAGTTCGATGCGGGCGCCCTCGCGGCCCTGCGCGGCGCCCGTTTCACCCCCGGCACCAACGAGGCCGGCGAGCCAGTCGCCACCGTGATCCTCTACCGATATCGCTACACCCTCGCCCGGGTGGCAACGGTGTGCGTGCGGGGGCGGGTGCTCCTCGCCGACGACTCAGCGGTGGCGGGCGTAGCCCTCAAGATCGTCGGTGCCGGCGGCGACACGCGCTTCGCCACCACCAGCGAAAGCGGCGAGTTCCGGTTCGCCGACCTCGCCGACGGCGCATGGACGCTCGTACTCGAGGCCCCTCCCCTGGAAACGGTCACCACCCCGCTCACGGTCACCGCGGGCACCGTGACGGTGGCCGAACTGCGAACGCGGATCGAAGCGCCGGAGCGGGGCGGCGTGCCGGGCGAGGTGGTGGTGGTGGAAGGCCGCG
>CAMBIK010000083.1 GCA_945867435.1 Klebsiella pneumoniae | reverse complement strand
GGGCGCGGGACCGCTCCACGGTGGTGCCGTCCGGGAACTTGACCACCAGGCCGGCCCCCGCGGGACCGGGATTCCCAGTGCAGGCGCCATCGGTAAAGCACTGGATCGCATGGGAGGCCGCGGCCAACTGCTGGGTCGCGGCAGCCTTCGCGGCGGTCGCCTGCGCCGCCGTGCGCGTGCCCGCCGACCCGAAACCGCTCCCTCGCCCCGACGGTGCGGGGCGAGCCTTGGCGGCAGTCGCTGGCGCCGGGCTGTCGGCCGCCGCGGCGCCGTCTGGCAGCTCAACCGGCTTGCCGCCGCCGGGCTCCACGCGACTTGCGCCCGCCTGGTAGATCGTCGCCCCCTCCTTGTCGGAGTAGCGGACCGAAATTCGGCCTCCATCCACGATCGGAGCGCCCTCCGCATCGACCTGCGCCCACACCCGTTGACCCTTGAATGTCGCCCTTGACCAGAACATGCGGGGGACTAACAGGCCGGGCGGCTTGCCAACGCCAACCGCTCCGACACGCGTGAGTGAGCGGAGAGGAAGCATCGCCGGGGGGGCCAAGCTAATCGGTTCCGATGCCGTTGAGCCCTGCCGCAGAGACCCTCCGACGCCGCGTCGCCAACCGTTTCTTTCTGTGGTTCTGGATGCTGTTCAAGCTCCCCGCGGCGCTGTTCTGTGGGGTGCGCCTGCACACGTTGACCGAGGCGCGTTGCGTGACGAGCGTACCTTTCGGGTGGCGCTCGCAAAACCCCTTCAAATCAACCTACTTTGCGGCCCAGGCGATGGCGGCAGAGCTATCGACGGGGGCGATAGTGCTCCTGGCGGCGGAGGATGCGGGGGTGCCGATCTCCACGCTCATCGTAAGCCTCGACTCCACGTTCGGGAAGAAGGCTGTGGATCGCGTCTTCTTCACTTGCGAAGCAGGTGTGGCCATCTTCGATGCCGTGCAACAGGCCCAGGCCAGCGGCGAAGCGCGCACCGTGACGGTCGAGACGGTGGGGCGCATGGCCGACGGCGCGGAGACCAGCCGCTTCCGGTTCACTTGGTCGGTGAAGGCGAGGCGGAGCGCCGCGTCCCCAGTCTGAGTGACGGCGAGAGACCTCGCCGGGTAGACTGCGCTCATGAACGCCGATGCCCGTCAACGCATCACCCAAAACCCTGGTGTCATGGGGGGCCGGCCGTGCATCCGCGGCATGCGGGTGACCGTCGCCGCTCGACCGTTGCGGGCGCAAGCCGGGTAGCGTACCGCGCCACCCAGCTACTCGACGAGGTCCACCCTGGCGGGTGTACACCTCGACCCGACGCTCGGGCCAACTCACGAAGATCACGGCATCGACGGACGCGCGGCGGCGATAGTGTGCGAACTTCGCGTCTTTGTCGAAGTGGGCGGTCGAATCGGACAGCACCTCGACCACCACGCGAGGATTGGTCAGGGTCGGGGGTCTGGTGGCCACGGTCTCCGGGCGCCCGCACACGATGGTCAAGTCGGGGCAGCAGTAAAGCCAAGTTTCATCGATTAGAACAAGCATGTGGGCCGACAGCGGGAAACCGGGCGCGGAGACGGAGGCCAAGGGCAACGGTGAGATTCGGCGTGATCAGATTGTGTACGGTGTGGGCACCGACCATCGCCCACATCTCTCCATTAAGGTCCCAGTCCAGGTCGGCCTCGACGGTCATCGCGGTTTGGGCGAGCGCGCTATCGGTCGGGTAACGGGCACGGGGAGTGTCCCGCGCCACGCACACGACCCCCGCGCATCACGCTCCTATCCAACGACTCGCCACCGAACGTGCCCACCCCCTCCCCGTCGTTCCGCTCACGGAGGGGGGGTTGAACCGCTGGTGGACTTCCCCCCCTGCGCTCCTAGGTTTTCGGGCACCGCCACCTTTTCGATCCCCACGCCGCTTCCATTGGCGACGGCGCCTATCTGCGACTGCCCCTTATCGGGGTCGGCCGTCCAGGTCGGGGCGCTGGTCAGACCCTTGTCGGTGATGCCAACCGGGAGCTGGTTCACGACGACATCCACCACGGCCTCCACGGTCTGTGCGCTGCCCGAAGCCCTCTTCACAACTTGATAGATCGGCGAACGCGCGCTGGGCGAGGTGATCAGCTTGGAGAGCCCCGGGATGCGAGAGAAGTTGTGCAGGAAGTTGTTCCATGTGTTGCTGCTCGGGCCCTTCAGGAGCGCGTTGGACAGCGTGGTGTTGAGGCGTTGGGCCGCGGAGATCGACAGCAGGGCGAGCCCCATCGTGACCACCCCGAAGATGCCATTTGCCATGAACTCCGACGTGTTCCAGCCTTCCCCGAAGAAGAGCATGTCCGTGCCCTGGTCAAAGAGGCTCCCCACGAACGAGGTGCCCACCACCACGCCGAGCTTGGTGAGAGCCCCCGCCCCTGCCAGCGCTCCCCCGCTCATCCCGAGGGTGAAGATGGCTGCCGCGAACAATCCGCCGATCACGCCGACCTGCACGAGTTCGAGCAGGTACTGCCCCAGGCTCGGGCCGAACTGGTTCGACAACGTCGTGAGCGAAAGCGACGCGTCGTACGCCACTTTGCCCGCGATGGAAGCCGCCGCGCCCGCCAGCGCGAAGACGAGGAGACCACCCCCGAAGGTGGCGATGACGAACGCGGTGACCGCGATGGCCACCACGATGGCCACGACCACGGAGAGGATCTTCTTCCAGGCAGGCTGGATCTTCTGTGCTTCTTCCTCGGCTTTCTTGTTGATCTCGCCGGGAGTCTTGCCCAGGGCGGTGGTGAAGGCTCCCTCGACCTTCGTGCGCGTGGAGTCAAGCTGCTGGCCGGTCTTGGTCGCCGCCGTCTGGCCATTCGCGATGCAGGCCGCGACGGACTTGCGGGCGCCCTCGACGATGGTCTTGCCCGCTTCGCCGAAACGGGTGCCGATCGTGCCCGACATCTGGCTCGCGGCATCCCCGAAGGAAGCGGCGCCCTTCGCCATCGAATCGCTGGCCGATTCCGCCAGTTTGACCGCGATCTCGCCGGCGCCGGTGCCCGCCTCGGTCAGTCCCTTCACGGCTGAGGCCAGCTCGGCATCCACCTGGGTGAACCCAGCGTCGACCAGCTTGTCCATCTCGGAGAGGCAGAGGGCGCGTTCCCCTTCGAGGGTGACTTCCGCCTCCGCGTGGATCGCCTCGACCTCGCGGGCATCGGGCAGCTCGCCACCCAGGTCGGCCTTCCACTTCGCGAGGAGCTCGTCGAAGCGGGTGTTGACCTCCATTTCCGATGTTTGCAGGCCCGCTTTCATCGCGCCGCCTAGCGAATGGAGGCTCGCCTGGGCCTGAGCCGCCCGAGCGCCAAGATCGGCCACACTGCTGGCCTCCTCGGATGTGAGTTGCGCCTCGGTCTGGGCGCGGGACGACTGGACTGCGGAGGCCGAAGCCGCCCGTTGGCTTTCCACCTCGGCTTTGGCCGACTCGGCGGCCTGGGTGAGCTGCGTGGTCGCTTCGGCCTTCTGGGTGCGCAGGCCTTCGGCCGTGGGGTCGACGATCTGGCTGACCTGGTCGGGCAGAGTGGCCCGGCCGCCTTCCAACTCGCTGGCGATCTTGCCGGCTTCGTCGCGCAGGCCCCTGGCGTAGTCGGCCGCCACCTGCCGGGCAGCCTTCGCGCGCGCTTGGTTGCGCTCCAGGTCGATGCCCTCGCCGCCGCGCCCTTCAAAGCCGTTGGCGTAGGCTTCGCCGATTCCGGCGGCTTCCTTCCCCTTCGCTTCCCCCGCCGCACGCACGCCCGCGATCCCCTTGTCGAAGGCGGTGTTGAACGCCGCGAGCGTGTCGGCCCGAGCCTTCTCCAGCCGGGTGTTCTCGCCATCGATCGCGCTGCCGACGGCGGCAAGCTGGGTCGTGAGCGAGGCATCGATCGCGGTGCGCGTGGACACGGCGCGGGCATCGATCGAAGCGAGCGCAGCTGCGGCACCAGCAGCAACCTGGGTACGCGCCGTGGCGAAGCCCGCCCGGAGGCTGGACACCGCCTGGGCGTGGGCCGCTTCGAGCTGACCCACGCGGGCTTCGATTCCCGCATCCACCTTTCCGCCGAGCTCTGCGGCGTGGGAGCTCGTTTCGGCGCGGCCTGTGCTGGCCTGCCCGTCGAACATGGTGACCGCCTGCTGCACCGCCTGGGCGTGCTGCTGAGGGGCGCGGCCCGTCCACAGCGCGTACATCTCGCCCACCTCAGGATCGCCCGAGGGGGTGTCGATCTTCACGTCGCCGGTGCCCACCGAGGCGCTCGCCGACTTCGATCCGCCGCCGGTCGGACCGCCAACCGGCTTCGGCGAGGCTCCGCCTTTCGAGCTCGCGGCGCCACCCCGACCCGGAGCAGCGCCCGTGGGGGCCCCTCCCTTGGCGCTTGCCGGGGCAGCGCTCGGCTTCCCGTCGGCGGGGGGACCACCCGATTTTCCGTCGACCGGAGGCCCACCCGCCTTGCCGTCGGCGGGCTTCGGGTCGGCCTCCACCGCCGTCTTGGCTTCGACCTTCGCTGTGGCATCCACGTCGGGCTTGCTGTCGGCGGGCTTCGCCGCCGGGGGTGCGGCAGGTGGGGGTCCCGCAGTGGTGATGCCGCCGGCATCGCCCTCCGGCCCCGACTTCCCGTTTTCTTCCTCGCCGCCCTTCTCGGTCGCCGCTCCGGTGAGCTCACGAAGCCGATCCTGCGCCGCCGCGTTGCTCATGCGCGCGTGCACGCCGCCACGGCCCTGGGCCAACGGGTTTTCCACCGCGGGACTGGTCTTTTTTGGATCTTCGACCTTGGCCGATTCCTGCTCTCGAGAACCTTCCTTGGCCATCGCACGCATGGAACTCCTTGGCGGCACGGAGCCACCGCACCGATGATATAGCACCATCGCAGACCAAGCACGACCGAGGGAGGGCTTTCCTCTGATCAACACACCATCCTTGCGCATCCTCCTCTCCGACACGTCGATCGAGGCCACCGTTAAGGGCGTCCAGTCCTATGCGGCGGTCCAAGCCGAGCCGCGTGTGACCGCCTCCCTTGAGCTATGTGCCGGACCAGAAGGTTGGGTAGAGCTTCGTTTTCCACCGGATGCACCGCGGTGGCACTTCCACGTCCTCGCCGGCTGGCTCTCCGCACCGATCGACGCCCCCCCACCCGGCGGCATGCTCCTGGTCGCGGATGAACCAGCCGGGGTTTCCTACTGGCTCGAGCCCGTTCCCGGTCCCCATGGCGACGAGCTCGCTGGCGCGACATCGGACGCCCGCCCGTTCAGGGTCTACCTTCCCACGGGCGCAGTCGTCAACGCACCACCGCTGGCCGTCGGGATGCCGACCAGCGCCCGGCTCCAGAGCGGCGGTGTGCCCCCGGAGATGCGCCAGCCTATGGACACCGAGGCCGTCACGCGCATCGACCTCCCCCTCCATCCTGACGACGTTGTCTGGAAGATCGCGCCCTTTGGTCCTCCAGCGGGCGTGGCACCTCCGTCAGCCTTCGCGCGCTTCCTGTCGGTCTTCACCGGCCGCTGATCGCCCGAAGACTCCTACTGGGCGAGCGGCTCGATGCCGCCCATCATGATTTCATGGTGCTACCGGCACCCAAGCGACGAGGGCCGAGGGTCTACGCGGGGTCCCCCTCGACCACCGTCCGCAGGTGCAGGCGCTTTCCACAGCCTGGGCGCCCCTACTTCCCCTCGCAAACCTTCGCATACTCCAGCGTCACGGTCGAGCCCATCTCCGGTCGCGACCCTTCCTCGAAAATGACCGTGTTTCGCTCTCCGGAATAGGTCCAACCGCTCTCGACGGGAACGTGGCCCACCGAGACGGTGACCGAGCCTTCTACCGGAGTTTCGTCCAGCCCGAACAAGTAGGCATTGCTTCCCGGCATGCCTTCGGCGAGCGCCACCATGGAGGCCTCCCAATCCCGATCGCAGATGCTCCCGAAGGTGCCACCGGTCAGGACCGTGGCGGCGAACAGCTCTCCCGCGGGTTCGGCATACTCGCAGCCCATGGGTTCGTCGCCCGCGATCGCGTGGACCGTCACCATCTCGGTCCCGGCCGCCGTGTAGGAAGCCAACTGGTTGACATAGACTTCAGCGTTACCTCCACTTTGTTCGGTATCGTTGTTAATGCCGACCAGGTTGAGCTGGGAAGCGGCCCAGACCGCCGATTCATCGAGGAGCCAGCTCCGGTTGTACCGCACCGCTTCCACCAGCGAAAACAGGATCTGGTCGTTGTCGTTCCCAAGCGGTTCACCCAGCATGGCCAAAACCGCGCTGGGCGCGTCTGCGGCGAGCACGGTCTCGTCGAGGTAGGGAACGTCGCCAACGATGTCGCCCACGGACATCGTGAAGGCGATCCGGAACGGGACCTGACGCGCGAGCAGCGTCTCGAAAAAGACCGGCAACGCCCGCTCGAACTCATCGCCGTAAATGGAGAGCAGAACGTCGTTCGCCACGACGACCGCCGCGATCGCCTGTTCCTGCACCTCCTCGTCCTGCGTCATCCACTCCATCGTGCCGCGGCCATCGATGTCCAGTTCCACCGTGGGCGTGTACACGTCGTTCGTCGTGAGCACGAGGTGCGCCTTCTGGCTCGCCTCGGTAGTCGGGGCGTAGTTGAGGCGCGCCGTCGCGACATCTCCGGGGGCCAGGGCCAAGGGGAGCGCGAGCGGAGCGCCGTCGATAGCGGTGAGTTCAAACTCGGGGTCGGCCGTCAGTGAGATGTTCTCCACCCGCAGCACGTCGTTCCCGAGGTTCTCCACGGTCAACCAGGCGCTGGCGTTGCAACCGACGCCGATCGTGCCCACGTCGAGGGTGTCGATTTTGACCGAAAGGAGCGGCCCGGTCGCGTTGCCGCTGACGGGAAGGAGGACCGAAGCCTCCTCTCCGGAAGAGTTGGCCACGCGCACCGTGAGCGTGTCGTTCAGCGCCCCGCCGGCGCCGGGAAGCCAGCCCACGGAGAACCCTATGAATCCGTTGGCGGGCAGCGCGGTGCCGGGGGTAAGGTCGGTGGTCAACTGGTCGGAGCTTGAGGAGACGGAGACGATCTCACCGCCCAGGTCGCCGACGTTTTGCAGACTCGCGGCGAGCGTGGTGGCGACGCCTTGACCGACCTCGCCGAAATCGAGGTGCGAGGGGATGGCCACGAAATCGGCCGTCGGGGCGGAGGCCACCGCTTGAACCTCGGTCTCCCCGCAGCCAGCGAGGGAGAGTAGCGCGATGATGAGCATGAGCGTGTGCGAGTTGGAGGCCATACCCCGCAAGGATAGCTCCCCTCGAGGCCAACCGCCTGTTGCGACTCCACTTCTCGGAGGGTAGAGTGCGCGGGGCTCACCATGCGACACTCCTCACGATTCGCCGCCTTTCTCCTCCTCGCGGCCTGCGCAGACGACATCGAACTGCAGAACGAGGAGGAGCGGGTGATCGACCCGGGCGATCCCTATTTGGCGGCGGTGGCTGCCACTTCGCCGGGAACGCTGCGTTCAGACTGCTTCATCGGCATCGACCTCTATCTGGCGGAGTCAGGCGTGCTTGCCGAGACCGTGAGCGTGCCAGCGCAAGGTCGCGAGTGGGCCGGCTTGCCGCTGCAAGGCGAGGTGCGGTACCAAGCCGTCGGCAATTGGTCGAGCTGCAGCAACAACGAGGATTGGGGTACCGGCGAGTTCGAGTCCAGCAACTTCTCGGGTGTTCTCGGTGACTTCTTCGTGTTTCGTTACACGGGCACGAACGCATCCATCGAATCGTTGGTCCAGGGCGAAGACTTCGTGGGGGCGAGCGCGTTCGTGCGGTTGACCGACGACGCCGACCCGGCCGCGATCGCCGAAGAAGTAGGCGTGGAGATCGCCCGCAGCGGAGACCTGTACCATGTGATCTGGGATGGGAGCCGCCCGGTGGGGTCGGTCCTGAGCCAGTTCACGACGTTCGAGGCTTATGTCGAGGGCGAGCCAGAGTGGGTCGGGGAAGCGCCAGAATGGTGGTAGCGGTGCCCGGAGCCCGATGGCTTTCCCCGGTCGAGGCCACCAGCTCGTACAGCGAGTGGTTGTAGCAACCGGCGGTGCAGCCGGCGGTCCAGAGATGCTCGCGGTGGCGTTGAACCTCGGGTGAACGCCACAGATCAGCCAATGGCGTCTCAAACACGTTGCCCACCTTCAACCCCTCCCCGCCCCACACACAGCAGGGCAAAAGGTCGCCCTGGTAGGTCACGCCGAACTGGTCCACGAGGCCCAGACAACGCATCGGACCGGTCTCCCCGGCATGGTAGCCTAGTGCCTCCGCGTAATAGTGTGCCTTCGCGGCCACGGCACCGTCGGCCCTGGCAAGCTGGGTCACGGCTTCCAGCCACGCAGCCTTGTCGGCTTCCGACGTGAGGTAAAGGTCGGGAGCGTCGTTCACCGGCCAGAAATCGAAGCGGGCTCCCGCGGCGCGGACCGCCTCGTAAACAGGGACCAACTCGCGCACGTTCTGGTTGGTGACCGTGAAGTAAACTGCGCATTCCACTCTTCCATCCAGGATCGTCTGGTTGAGCTGGGTCCAGGTGCGTCGATGCGCACCGGGCTGTCCGCGCAGCCGGTCGTGGGTCTCGGCCAGGCCATCGATGGAAAAGCTCAGGGAGGCCACCCCGGCGGTCGCGAGCGCGTCAAGGTGGCGATCGACCAAGGTGCCGTTCGTGGTGATGTTCACGCTCAATCCACGCTTTTTTGCGTGGCGCACGATTTCGACTAGCCCGGGGTGCAAAAGGGGCTCGCCACCCGTGAGCACGAGGACCTTTGTGCCAATCTCCGCGGCCTCGTCCACGAGGCGAAGCGCTCGGTGCGTGGGCACCTCCTCCGGTCGGTCCCAGAGATCACAGAACTGACAACGAAGGTTGCAGCCTCGGTTGATGAGAAACAGCATCGTGAGCGGCTTCGAAGGGATCCGGGGCGGCAGGTGGGCTTCGATGCTGGGGCGCGGCACAAAGTCGCCCCCTTCTCCACGGTGAATCGCACGGTACGCCCGGGTCACTTCCGACCAGTCGCGGGCTGAGGCATAGGCGCGGGCTGCCTCTCCGAGCCTGCGCCGCAACGGCGCATCCCCCAGGGCACGGTTCACCGCCGCCGCAAAACCATCGCCCTCGGCGACCAGCAGGTGCTCCTCGTTCCGCACCCCGAGCCCCTCGGCTCCAATCGGAGTGGAAACCACCGCCTTGGCCGCCGCAAAGTACTCCAGGAGCTTCATCCGGGTGCCACCCCCCGCGAACAGGGGGCACACCATCAAATCCGCGCTTTGAATGTGGGCCGGCAGGTCATCGACCGGACCTGTGAAGCGCAACTGGTCGCTGGCATAAGCGACCGGCGCCCCCATCCCCGCAACGAGAATGGACGCATCGGCGGGGAGAGATGGCAAGACGCGCTCGGCCAGGAAGCGCACGGCCTCGGTGTTCGGTGCGTAGTGGAGCGTTCCGTGGAAGAACACCACCGGGCCCGCAGGCAGCGCGTAGCGCGCCCGAAGATCGACCCTTTGACCCGTGTAGCTCCCGAGATCGACACCGTGCGGAACGAGGTGGCCGCGGCCGCCCAAGCGCGTGCGGTCTTCCTCCGAGAGCACGATCACGTCATCCACCGCCCTTGTCAGCGCCTCTTCCACCAGCCGGATGCGGGTCAGCGCCGCCCGGCCCAGGCCTGCCATCTGGCGCAATCGGTCGTGTTCCACGTTGTGTTCGACCAGCACGCTGCGCCCCCCGAGCAGCTTGGAGGCGAGGATAGCCGGCGCGGCATAGCCAGGGAACTCCGCCTGATAAATCTCGATCCTCTCGCGAAGACCGACATACAGCACGCGTGCCCACCACGCCGGATCGATCACCGGGCGGTACAGGAAGGTTTCGGTAGCCGGGTAGCCGAAGGCGAGGAGCAGGCGTTCCAGACGGGCCTGATTCCGGCCTCCAGGCAGCTCCTGCGCCGCCCGCACCCGAGCCCCAAACGGCACCCGCACGACCTTCCCACCCTCGAAGCGCAGGTAGGCGTCCCGGTCGTCCGAAACAAGCACGACGTGATCCCCGGCCGCCGCCAACGCTTCTGCCGTGCGCACGATCTTGACCGCGGCCCCGTGATGGGTCGGAAAAAGGTCGCCTCGGGTGAGGATCGCGACGCGCGAAGCCAACCAGCCCTACCCGCGACCGTGGCGGGCGGCCCAACCCGGGTCGACCAGCTCGATCGACATCGGCATCGGCTCCACATCGGGATCGCATCGGTAAGGGAGAAGGTCGGTCACCCCGGCCTCCGCGAGTACTTCCTCATCCAGCCAGGCCCGGAAGCGGGTGTGCGCCGGGTCGCGTTCCAAAAGAAGCACGGTCGCATCAGCGAGAATCTCCGGCCGACGCCATTCCGAAGGTGAGCCCATCCCCAGGTTCTCGGTGGCGGCCGTGCGGATTCCCGTGACCGGCCACAGGGCCGAAGCGCAGATCTTCCGCGAGTCTTCCTCTTCATCGATCGCCATCGCCAAGGCGGTCATCCCCCACTTCGACACCAGATAGGGCGCCTTTCCAGCCAGGGCGGCCGGCACGATGGGAGGCGACATCATCAGGATGTGCCCGCCGCCTCGCTCCCGGATGCGCGGAATGGCTGCCTGACTCAAGGCAAAGGCGGCCCGCATGTTCACCCCGAACACCAGGTCGAAGCGCTTCACGCTCCAATCGGAAACGGGGGACCAGAAGATCGCACCCGCGTTGTTCACCAGCACGTCCAGACCGCCAAAACGATCCACGGTGCGAGCCACAAGGTCGGTGCACGCGGCGGCATCGCGGGCGTCGAACGCCACCACATGCGCCTCACCCCCGGCAGCCTCCACAGCCTGCGCCGTTTCGATGAGCGTTCCCGGCAGTCGCGGATCCGGCTCGATCGTCTTGGCGGCGAGCACCAACTTCGCCCCCTTGCGAGCCAGGGCCACCGCGCATGCCGCGCCTACCCCCCGACTTGCGCCGGTCAAAAGCACCACCTTGTCGCGCAACGACCACATGGGCCACCTCTCCCGCAACCTATCCGTGCCTCACTCCAATTTGTCGAACTTCCACAACGAAGGCACCCACAGCGCCGCCACGACCGCGCTCAGGCCCGCCACGACCCCGCCCCCCACCGCCGCCGGAACCACACCGACCCAGGCGGCGGCGAGCCCCGACTCGAACTGCCCCAGCTCGTTGGAAACCGACACGAACAGCCAATTCACCGCGCTCACCCTCCCCCGCATCTCGTTCGGCGTCTGCATCTGCACGATGCACTGCCGCACCACGACGCTCACCTCATCCGCCGCGCCCGCCACAACCAACATCGCAATCGACAGGATCAAGTTGGTGGATAGCCCGAAGATCACGGTGACCACTCCGAACAGCACAACCGAACCAAGCAGCAACTTCCCCGCAGCGCGCTGGATCGGATTGCGACCAAGCCACACCGCCATCGCCGCTGCGCCAAGCGCGGGGGCCGCCCGAAGCCAGCCCAGGGTGTCGGCATCGCCATGAAACACATCCTTGGCAAAGATCGGCAATAAAGCAACGACACCCCCGAACAGGATCGCGACGAGATCCAGCGAGAGCGAGGCCAGCATCACCGGCCTTGCGACCACGAAGCGCATCCCATCGAACACGGAGCCGCGGTTCTTGGCGTGGGTCGCGGGTCCAGTCGCGGGCACCTGGAGGATAGTCAGCCCCCCGCACGCCGAAAGAGCGGCTGCAACAAGGTGAACCTTCCACGCCGCCCCGAGTGCCACAAAGATGGCGCCGCCGATCGCGGGACCGCCAATCGAGCCCACCTGGAACACCCCGGAAGACCATGTGAGCGCATTCGGGAAGTACGCGGGGGGCACAAGCTCCGCGAGGATGCTCTGGCTGGCGGGCGAAGAGAACGCGCGAGCAAGTCCGATCGCCAGGTTGCACGCCAATAGCCATCCAAGCTGGGTTGAGCCCGACGCATCGAAACTCGCCAGGCCGAGCGTGGCAGCGGAGACCCCCAACCAACACAACGACAGGAGCGTGCGCCGCTCGAAGCGGTCCGCCGCGGCACCGATGAGAGGCCAGAGCACCAGCGTGGGCAAGAACTGCGCGAGCCCGACCCAGCCCAGGTCCATCGCGTTGCCGGTGAGCTCGTAAACCTGCCAGCCCACCGCCACCGACTGGATCTGAAGGCCCAGCACGATGAAGATTCGGGCGATCTGGTAGCTGCGAAACGCCGGGAGGGTGAGCGCGTCGTAGCGGGGAATGGGCGTCACGGTGGGGTCTCGCTGCCGGATGGACCTTCTACTCTCCGAGGCACCCGCCGAGAAGATACGTTCGCGGTGCAGGCCGCGAGCATCGTCGCCGCACACGAGCAGAGGGCAGCATGGCAAAGGCTTTTTCGGACCGTGTAGTGCTGATCACCGGCGCGGGGAACGGCATCGGCCGGGCCCACGCCCTCGCGTTCGCGGCGGAAGGGGCGCGCGTGCTCGTGAACGACCTGGGGGGCGGTCGGGATGGCAGCGGGGGGGGCCAGGGGCCCGCTCACGCCGTGGCGGCCGAGATCGTCGCGGCGGGGGGAGACGCCCTCGCCAATAGCGAAAGCGTCACGGACCCGGGGGGGTGCGAACGGATGGTGGCCGCGGCGCTGGACCGATGGGGACGCCTGGATGTCGTGGTGAACAACGCCGGCATTCTGCGCGACAAGAGCTTTGGGAAGATGACCGAGGCCGAGTGGGACCTCGTGATCGCCGTTCACCTGAAGGGCACCTACAACGTGTGTAAGGCCGCGATTCCGGCGCTCAGCCGCCAGGGCGGCGCGATCGTGAACACGACCAGCGTGTCGGGGATGATCGGCAACTACGGTCAATCCAACTATGCTGCGGCGAAGGCTGGTATCTACGGCCTCACTCGCGTGCTGGCGATGGAACTGCAAAAGGCGGGAATCACCGTGAACGCCATCGCGCCCATCGCGAAGACCCGCATGACCGACGACATCGAGCGGGTCAGCGCCGAACTGACCGCGGGGCACATCAGTCCAGTGGTGGTGTTCCTGGCGAGTGAGGCTGCAAAGGCCATCACGGGCACGATCGTGGGGGTCGCCGGCCAGCGCCTGCACCTCTACGAAGTGCATATGAACGAGGGCGTGGAAAAGCCCGGGGCAGACCCCTGGACGATTGCCGAGATCGCGAGGGATTGGGCCCGGATCACTGCGTTCGAGGAGGCGCCGAAGGCCGCCGCACCGGCCGCCGGTCCAGACAGGGTGCGCGAAGCCTTCTCCTACGTTCCCCTCGCCTTCCGGGCCGACCGGGCGGGCGATTGGAAGGCGCGACTACACTTCGCCGTCAAAGACGGTTCTTCGCAGACCCTGGTCATCGAGAACGGTCTTTGCAAGGTGGAAGATGGCCTGACCGGCGCCCCCGACTGCACGTTAAAGACTGACAGCGAGACGATCATCGGCATCTTCAACCAGCAGATCGCCCCCGACAAGGCGTTCATGAAGGGGAAGATCACCGCCGACAACATGGGCGTGTTGATGAAGTTCGCCATGTACTTCGATTTCTCTGCGCGCCCCCCCGCGACTGCGACGCCCGCGCCCGGCCCAGTGCCGGTGGTCATCCCCGAAGTGGTGGCCGCCAAGGTGTGGCCGATCGGCAAGACTTACGAGGATGGCGCGAAGTTTGCCGATCCCACCTTCGCTGCGATGTACGCGGATTGCACCGGCGATACCTCCGCCGCCTACGCCGGCCCCGAAGCGATCGTGCCTCCGATGTTCCATGTGCGGCTGTTCCACGGCATCATGTTCCGCATCGCGACCGACCCCGAGCTGGAGCTCGACCTGCTCCGCCTGGTGCACGGCGAGCACGACGCCACATTTCACCGTGCCATCCAACCTTGGGATCTCGTGCAGATCAGGGCCAAGCTGGAGTCTGTCGAGGAGAAGGCCAGCGGTATCATCGTGACCAGCCGAATGTATGGCTTCGTCGATGGCACCCTTGCGGTGGAGGCGAAGACCACCTACTTCGTGCGCGCTCCGAAAGGTGCTTCGGGCACACCCAAGGCACCGCCACCGCCCGCGCCAGACCGCGGCGCACCCGCCTTCGAGGCCACGATTCCCATCGCGGCCGACCTGTCCATCCGCTACGCCGTTCCTTCGGGCGACGACAACCCCATCCACATCGACCCAGCCACGGCCCGCGCCGCCGGACATCGTGACCTCATCCTGCAAGGCCTGTGCACGATGGCGATGACCGGAGCCGCCGCAACGCGGGCAGTCGGAAACAACGATGCGCGCCGGATCCACAGGTTGGCGGTACGCTTTGCACGCCCGGTAGCCAACGGCGGCACGCTCACCACGCGAGGGTGGCGGGTTGCACCCGGCGTTTATTCGCTGGAAACAGCCGACGAAGGCGGAGACCTCGTGATCAGCCAGGCCACCCTTGAGCTCTCCGATCGCTGATTCCTCGCCGGGACCGACGCGCCTCGGCTGCGGCCTGGCGCGCTCCCGCCTTCACCAGGTCGGCGAGACCGCTTGGTGGGATGCGGTGGACATGCGCGATGGAACGCGGCGTCTTTTGCGGTACGGCCCCGCATGTTCCGACGGAATCGCGTGGTCCCCCGACCCTGCGGACCCCCTGGCCTCATGGTCGGCCCCCCTCACCGTTACCCTCGGCGACCTGCTGCCCGTGGCCGACGAACCCGCGATGGATGGCGACCCCGTGTGGGTCGCCGCGATCACGGTCGCCGCGTTGCTCGCGTGGCGGGGGGGGCGCACGGGAGATGGAGTCGATCTGGTTTCGCGCACCGTGTGCCTCGGCACGCGCTGGACCGTGATTGGTACGGACGCTTCCGGGGCCAACAACGACGCCACCGCCGCATTGCTCGCAACCGCCAATGCGGCCGACACCTTTGGAATGCGCGCCCTGCTCCAGGCCCGTGCCCCCGTTGATCCCGAGCGATTCCTCATCGCCAGGTTCGCCGCCTATCTGGCTCACGAACGCCATTTCCTGGCGTCACGCGCCGCCAGGGGCCGACGCACCGATGCCCTCGCGGCGCTGCGCGCCCTCGCTCGCCGCCTCGCGCACACGCTCGCCCCACCCCCCGACCCGGGTCCTGAGGCA